>CAWVWD010000581.1:0-3158 GCA_963933585.1 uncultured Saprospiraceae bacterium | reverse complement strand
CCTGATTCCGAAGTATTATTGAATGCAACGCATCCTTCCACGACAGGTGAAATTCATTGGTACACAGCAGCAACAGGTGGACCAATTTTAAATACAGGAAATAGTATCATTTTGCCTTCTATTACGAATGATGCAACTTATTATGCAGATATTATAGAAACAGTGAAGGTTGGAGCAATCGATAATAACATCGGTAATGGTGTTCAATCTAATAACTTGAATACTTATTTAGAATTTGATTGTTTTAGTCCTTTTGTTTTAAGAACGGTAAAAGTTTATACGACTACAAGTGGCGGAAGAAAAATAGTTCTAAAAGATAAAAATGGAAATGTTTTAGCTCAAAAATTAACCGCTATTAATCAAAATGGAGAAAATATCATCTCGCTAAATTGGAAAATTCAAAGAAATGAAGGACTACAATTAAGTTTTGAATTAGCGTCCAATTGTTATCTTAATCATAGTGGTGCTACATTTCCTTATACGATTCCCAGTGTCGTTTCTATCACAGGTTCAAATTGGGGAACAAGTGGATATCCATTCTTTTATGATTGGGAAGTTGAATATGGTCATCCTTGTGGGAGAGTTCCTGCAACGGCAACCTTAGGCGCTGGAACAATGGAAACAAATTTTTCTACTTCTACCGATTCTTTAGATTTAAATACCACAAATGGTGAAATTACTTTTATTGATTCTACTCAAAATGCGACTTCATGGTTTTGGGATTTCGGTGATGGAAATACTTCTATTTTAATGAATCCCACGCATACTTATACACAACCCGGTACTTATGAAATTTACTTACAAACCGCGAATAGTACAGGATGTAGTGATGCAACGAATAAAACCATTGAGGTTGTTAATTTCCCAGTTTCCACAAATGGAATCGAGCAATTAAATAATTCAGTTAAAATTTATCCGAATCCAACAAATGATATTTTAAATATCGAATTGCGTTTGGATAAAATAACCGAGGTCAAATTTCAATTATTTGATGCTATTGGACAATTAGTCTTAACATCTGACCGCAAAGTATCGAATAATGAAAAGACACTGTTAAATTTAAATGATTTACCATCGGGCGTTTACTTTTTACAAATCCGTATTAATGGAAATATTTTAAGTAAAAAAGTGATTCGATATTAGAAATACAAGGGCAGACGCAAGAAAACCGTTTAATGGTTGAACCCTTCCCCTAAAGTCCCGCCTGCTGTGCGAACGAGCAGGCGGACTTTTAAAGGAGAGATTGAGAGAGGGTTTATACCAAAGAATAATTTTATTTCTTACCATAGAATTCCTTATTTTGTCGAACTACAAAATACGAATTCGTATCACCAAACACATAAAATAAATATGGATATTTTTTTCAAAGAAGCCATTAATCAAGCTCGAAAAAGTTTGGCAGAAGGCGGCGTTCCTATCGGTAGCGTAATCGAATATCAAGGTAAAATACTCGGAAAAGGGCATAACCAACGAGTTCAGAAAGGAAGCGTTATTTTACACGGTGAAATGGATGCTCTTGAAAATGCAGGACGACAATCAGCTTCCGTTTATGAAAAAGCGACACTTTACACCACTTTATCGCCTTGTCCGATGTGTTCGGGAGCGATTTTATTGTATAAAATTCCAAAAGTCGTGATTGGCGAAAATCGGACTTTTACAGGTTCTGAAGAGTTATTACGGAAGAATGGTGTTGAAGTTATTATTCTCAATAATCAAGAATGTAAAGATTTAATGGCCGAATTTATTGCCAACAAAGCAGACGTTTGGAATGAAGATATTGGAGAATAAAAATCGTTATTACGGTTAAACCTATCCCCGACCCTTCCCTTAAAATGGAAAGGAATAATACTCGAAAGTTTACAATTTCGAATACTATCGTAAAAGCAATTTCCCCAAGTTGACGATATGTGATTTTAAATCACCTACTCGCCAATCCAAATTAGGAAGCGGCAGATTTCGGCGTTTTCGGCTGCCTATCCCGACACCTCTTGGATTTCAATCACATCAGAACGACACGAATATAAATCAAAACAGCTAAGATGCAAAACCAGATAAACATACAATATTTAAAAACGCCTATTGGCGAATTACTAATCGGTTCTTACGACGGCAAATTATGTATTTGTGATTGGAGATATCGAAAGATGCGAACGGCTGTCGATAAGCGAATTCAGAAAGGCTTGAATGCCGAGTTTGTGGAAGAAAATTCGCCTATTATTGAAATGACGAAAAAACAACTGAACGAGTATTTTGAAGGAAGTCGAACAACTTTTAATATTCCCCTTTTGTTCGTTGGAACGGATTTTCAGCAGTCGGTTTGGAATGCTTTGATACAAATTCCACTTGGAAAAACAGCTTCTTATTTGGCTCTATCGAAGCAGTTAAATAACGAAAAAGCGATTCGTGCCGTTGCTGCCGCAAATGGTGCAAACGCTATTTCTATCATCGTTCCTTGTCATCGAATCATCGGAAGTGATGGCAGTTTGATTGGTTATGCCGGCGGTTTACCCACTAAGAAAAAGTTATTGGAATTAGAAAATGCTTTGGGAAATGAGCAGTTGAGTTTGTTTTAGTTTGAGGTTTGTAAAGGTGAAATGATGATTCAATTTAAAAATGCGAAACCTCGGGAACCTGTCCCGAAATCTTGGGATGATTTCGCATTTTAATAATCTCCACTTAAATCTTGTTTGCCTTATTTATTCGATTGCAACTTCAAACCGATTAATTTATAAGTCAATTGTTCTTGAACAGATTGTTTTTTAACCTGTACTTGAATGATATTTTGTAAATCTTTATAAGATTGACTATTTGTATTGACAACGCCTTTTCCTGTTCCGTTAATTCCGCCTTCATTGATAATTTTTTTCATTGTCTTTGGTTTTTATAGCTTTTGATTAAAAATAAGAATTTATTTATTTTATTATCAAAGAGCCTTTTGTTTATCAAAAAGAGGAAACTAAGTGAACGATTTCGCATTTTTTATAAAACATTGTCGATTTTCAAAACCTGTATAATTTTGGGTGATTTTTCATAAATCAATTCGTCAAGGTTCAGAGAACCGTTCCCGTTTGTAGCACCGAAGTTTTAAGAAGTGTTTTTGAGGTACAGTGTACCGACACCGTTAAAATACAAAAGCCTTATTTATTCTACGGTGCCGG
>CAWVWD010000580.1:0-3159 GCA_963933585.1 uncultured Saprospiraceae bacterium | reverse complement strand
TTTTTGAGTAAACTTTGCTGAAACTACATTTCCTTTCGGATCTACACAGATTTTAATAACTGCAGTTCCATTAATACCCGGATTCTTTGGAGGATTAGGTTTAGCTTTCATATTTCGCCCAGGAACATTTCCATCACCTGTACCTGTTGTTCCACCACCAGTTCCTGTATTCGTAGAATTTGGATCGCCAGCATTTCCTGAATTACTTCCACTACCGCTACCCGGCTTATTGAACTTACCACCTGCCTTTGCTTTTGCTTCTGCTAAGGCTTTTGCCCTTGCATCTGCATCTGCTTTTTTCTTGGCGTCCGACTTTTTCTTAGCATCTGCCTTTTTCTTAGCGTCTGATTTCTTTTTAGCATCTGCTTTACGTTTCGCATCAGCATCCACTTTTTTCTTAGCGGCTTCTCGTTTTTTCTTAATTGCTACTTCGTCAGAATCTGCGGTTTTCACCTCAGGTTTTGTCTCAGGAGTTGACGTCGGTTCTGATGGAGCTGGTGTTTCGACCGCTTCCACTTCTTCGGCTTCCTCAGCCTCGGCTTCTTCCGTTTCCACGGGTTCTTCATAACCGCCGCCAGCATTTGGATCACCAAAAGCAATCATAATACCTTCATTTCCTTTCGGCGGTGGTAAAGTTTCGCAAGATTTTGTAAATCCAAATATCAATACAATCAATAGCAAAGTATGAATACTAATAGATAATATTTTTGCTGATTTCTTATTTTTTGCTTCTGTCTCTTGTTGCCTCAGAGTTATAGCATCCATAATTTTAAGTTTTTGTCAATCGCAAAATTGATATTTCATCTTACGACATGTTTCAGTGTTTCGTTCAATAAAAGATGCACTTCAATATTTAATTGATGTATTCCCTATGAATTTTCACAAAACCATAACACATTAGCGTGTATTTGAACTTTATATTTTAGCTTGAAAATATACTATTTTGCAAACTCAAAATAAATTTAAAACAGACCCTTAGTCTGGATCAGTTGCTAAAATTGCTTTTATTTGCAACTTGTACGCTGCATCCATTACCTTTACGACATCTTCAATCGGCACACTTTTATCTGTATTAATAACTAATGTGACGTCTTCTCTATTTTTTTCCTTCGCAATTTCAGCTTTCAATAATTCGATTAAATCATCCGGATTAATTCTATCGGTCTTAAGATAAAAATTCCTATCTGTATCTACCGAAACCGAAATAGTAGAAGGTGCAACCGTCTTTGAGCTCGAACCGGGTAACTTTAGATTCAAAGCATTTGGACTGACCAAAGTCGAAGTCAACATAAAGAAAATCAGTAACAAAAATATAATATCTGTCAGGGAAGACATATTGAATTCCGCCGAGACTTTATTTCTCTTTTTTAATCCCATATTTTTATGAATTGACAATTAATAATTGACAATTGATAATGAAAATATTCACCTTCAATTGTGAATCCTCGATTAGGTTTAAGCTGGTTCTTGTAACAAATCCATAAATTCAGAAGAACGAGCTTCCATCTGGAAAATTACTTTTTCTACTGCGGCTACTAAATAATTATAACCCACAAATGAAATAATACCAACGAACAAACCAAATGCCGTCGTTAAAAGTGCTTGATAAATTCCGCCAGCTAGTACGTCCGGCGTAATATTTTCGGAAAGGCTCATTTCACGAAAAGCGGAAATCATACCGGTAACGGTACCAAAGAAACCAATCATCGGCGCTGCACCAGAAATCGTTGCCAAAGTCGAAAGATTTTTCTCCAACTTAATCAACTCAATATTTCCAATATTATCAATTGCTGCATTAATATCATTCATCGGTTTACCAATACGAGCCAAACCTTTTTCAATCATTCGAGCAACAGGCGTATCCGTATTAGAACAAAGCGCTTTTGCGGATTCGATATTTCCATTTTGAACACTTTTACGAATATTTGCCATAAAGCTCTGGTCAATCTTTCCAGCTTTAGTAATACTCATATATCGCTCAATAAAAATATACATTGCATAAATTGATAATAAAAATAATGCGACACTAATAATGATACCCAATGGTCCACTACTGAAAATTATAGACACAATATTTTGTGGTTCTTGTGCTACTTCAAGTGAATCCAATTGTACTTCCGGTAGTGCTTGTAATAAGAACGGATAGAAATTCATAAGTTTTTGAATGTTTTGTTCTATTATTTAAATTGATTATTCGTTTTTTACTAAAAAAATTAGAGTACTCTAAATGGTAAATAATAAACCATTTTTCATTTTAACGTTATTACTCCAACGAATCTAAAACAAAATTATGCCATTTACCTTTTTTATAATTCTAATTTGACATTTTTGATTTAAAATCACTCGTGTAAACAATTTTTCTCAAAACCACCAAATATACACAAATGTATTATTTTTCAAATACTATGATCTAATTTTTATGTTTTTCGCTTTAATATTATACAAAAAATGAACTGTTTACAAGTATTTTTATTGTTTTAGACTAATTTATAGATTTGTTAATAAATCATTAATGTACTTTTAATCAATAATTTAGATATTGTTAAATATGTAATTCGGTAATGGTTATAAAGCCCCGAAACCAGTAACCAGAAAAATTCCCTACATTTGTAGTAGATAAATTAAAACTTTAAACAGACGAAAATATCCTTCTTATAATATGATAAATGTTGCAATCCTATTTGGTGGAAAATCTCCAGAACACGAAGTATCTGTCATTTCTGCTAATCAAGCTATTCAAGCTTTAAAAGGTCACAATCGCTATAATGTAATTCCGGTTTACGTTTCCAAAAAAGGAGATTGGTATACACATGAAAAGTTATCAGAACTAACGAATTATAAAAATATTTCTACCTTATTAAAGGAAAGTCATCAAGTTGACATTTCGCTTTCCAGCAAGTCATTTTTTTACACAACAACTGGATTTTTCAAGAAAAAAGTTGAATTCAAAATTGATATTGCCTTTCCTGTATTTCATGGACGACATGGAGAAGACGGCGGTGTTCAAGGTCTCTTGGAACTGATGGATATCCCTTACGTCGGAAGTAATATTTTAGCTTCCGCAACTACAATGGACAAAATTGCCTCAAAGATGATTTTGAACGAAAGCAAAATTAATACTTTGGCTTATCATTGGTGTTATTCGGATGAATGGTTATT
>CAWVWD010000579.1:0-3161 GCA_963933585.1 uncultured Saprospiraceae bacterium | reverse complement strand
TTCCTACATTAAATAAAACAGCATCACCCTTTGAAATAGAAATACCGTCGCCAACAAAAGTAGAGTTATTAGGCACATTAGTTATTTTATAGTCAAATACAGAAATAAGAATTGGTCTTAATCCTATATTATATTCTAATTGAGTGACAAAGCTAATTTTTTTATTAATTGGAATAAGTAATCGACTTCCTGTGTTCAACATGAAATACTGGTCATTAATGCTTCTAAAAAAGATATTATAATCTAATACAACTTGTTCGTCATTAATAGTTTCGTTCATTGTATTTGAAAATTCTTCTATAAAACTTCTTCGGGCATTAAAATTAAATGATGTCCCAATGTATGTCTCAATACTTATATTAGGATTAATTTTAAAAATCATTCCAACTTTCAAAGGAACTTGAAAAGACCAAAAGTGATGATTAATAGTATTAAATCCTTGATTATAAGGAAAGTAAGGTGCATCATACAATTTAAAATGATTAGATAGTTTGTTAAAATAAAAACCACTCTCTAAAAACCATTTTGAATTATTAGATTTATAATTGTAATATAATCCATATTGATATTGAATACTTGACATAACTTTTGGAGGATCAATTTGAATATCAATATATTCAGAAAATGCAATTTTTGCTCCACCAATAATACCTATATTACTTTGAGCTTTTGTAATTATTGGAAGTAATAATAAACTTACGTAAATAAAGTATTTCATAAATAAAAAAAAATGTCAAGTAATGAAATATTGTATCTACTTAAAGAGCCGATGTAAATTTCACGAATAATTAATTTAATTTTATTATTAATTGATTATCAATGATTAACAAAGTTAAAATCTAATAATACTTATTTTTTACATCGGCTCTTTAAATAGATACGAAATATTCATTACTTGAGGATAAAAAAATATTAATTAATTTTTCGACCTTCTATTCGTATTTGATTCCCTATCCAATTCCAATTGCTATTATATGGATAATCAGTCCAACTGGAAGAATTTGTGAAATCAGAATAATCCATTGTAAACCACGTACCTCCATAAGGTGTTTGCTTCGAATAATAATAAACAGTTAAATTTCCTTGACAGCCAGGCATTGTCCAATTTCTATTCCAACTCTTCTTTTTATTATCCTTTTCGTAGTAGATAAAACCAATACCTTCTGATGGCGTTAAAGGATCTGACGTTGATGTCATATATGATAATCCACTATTTGTTGATTGCCAAGAAAATAAATCGTTATTTTTTATTGCAATAAAATCTCGTCCATAAAACACACCCGGATTTGATTGTGAACAACTGTTAGCTTTTATAGCTATAAAACTAATTTCTCCATCTCCACATAGCCAACATTCTTTTTTATCACTGATATAAACCTCTTTAACTTTTACCGATTTTTCATCCATTCTTGAACCGCCATTATTACCATTTTGCCCACGAGGATCAACCATTTCTCTTATATAATCACCATTTTCATCCACACGCTCATTAATAGAAATAACCCAAACTAAATTTTCTCTTGCAAAAGTTTCATCCACTATAACTTCGTTAATCTTATCACCGATAATTTGATAACCTCTTGCGATACAATCGTCAGTTTCTTCATAAGCGATAACTAAAACTGGTTTGTCGTTGTAGGTATGTTCTTCAATGAATGGAATGTATATCTGTGAATATAATGTAGTTTGATTATAATCAATACCTCTTATTGCTTCAATAATTTCATTTTCAGTTTTTAAGGTCAAATTCTCATTCTCCATAGTTTGTGACTTGAAAGCAGAGAAACTACTGTTAATTTCATCCAAAAATGAATTATTTGTCACAGAAGTTTCATCATAGCTTTTTTCCAATGATTTTAGTAAAACATTGTAGTCGCCGTCGAAAGTGTTTTAAACACTCTTCAAATACCAATTTTCTAAAATCTTCATTTTTTGTAAGATTTACTAATCCAAGTCCGATTGAGTTTATACTTGCGTCGTATTTATAATCAATCTACATCGGAGTTATAGTTTCCATCTCTTTTTCCAAATGAAGTACCTCTTCTTTTTGACAAGATAGAATAGATAAACCAATCATAAATCATAATTCAAAATGTATTCTTCAATATTTTTCAGTAAGAAACAATCTCAAACAAAACTATTTCTTTCAGGATTACCAAACGCTTCTGGTTATCTTTTTTAGACTATTACGAAAACCTATTCTTCAGCCGCAAGCTAATAAATGCTTTTTTTATTCATTCCGATTTTTCCTCTTGAAAATATTTTCGAAAGATTCAACTTCCTCAGAAGAATGACTATCAAATATTTCAATTATCAGCGAATTATTTCTTGTTCAATTTATCGATTCGTGTAAAATGCGTTTCAATGCATTTTTACATTTTGTTGTACTGCGTTTTGTTTAAGTACAATCTTGCTTAGTCATAAATTTTTCGTTTTCATTTTTTTTCAAAAAAATTAAAGCTGATGGTTATTTTCCATATTACTTAGATTTAATTCTGCGGATGTGCAATCCAATCACAATAAAGGAAATTACCGATAAGATTAAGCCAATCCAAGTTATAGGTACAAAGACATCCGTCAAGAATGCGGCTATGAGGTCAGCTGTTTGTTGCAAAAACATTACTGAAACCCCAATTTGTAAAAATGCTCTACTGCGACTGAAGGTCCCAAATACCAGTAATGACCACATCACAACTACTTTACCTGTCCAGGAAATATGCATAAATTGATGATTAGGTAAAGGCATACCCATTGGGTCATAAAAATTGGTTTGCTCTCCGAATGCAGCAGCAAAGATTAATCCTGCGTATATTACAATCATTAGAAACGGTGGAATAAGTACCCAAATTGGAAGTTTTACTTTCATGATATCTCTTTTTATTTAACTATTAAGTGAAAATTGATTTTAATTTATATTGTTCTGTTTCGTAATGCTGTACAACAATTCAATATTCTTCAACCCGAAAAATATTCACCAATATTTTCAGTTTATTATTTCAGGAATCACCTCAGTTTTTCAGTATTGGATTTACGAAGACTTTCTAGAATAAAAAAGCATCTTACCCAAAGATTTGCTGTGTTCAGTTGCTGTTTTTTTTAGTTACCTACAACGTCTGCATAAACGCCGTAGCCGCTTTTTGGCGGCTATGGACGATTATGCT
>CAWVWD010000578.1:0-3163 GCA_963933585.1 uncultured Saprospiraceae bacterium | reverse complement strand
TGCCAATCCAAAAACAACGCAAAATCGAAATCACTATTTTGATGCGTTTGCCCTTGATAGTTTCAGTGCGATGCTCTTTTTTGTCTACTTTAAGAGCATCGTTCTGGCTCTATTTATTAAACAGTAAACTCTTTTCAATAAAAATGAAAGAGGCCGTTTTTTCCTTAAAAATCAAAAGTCAGTAAAAAGCGATAACTCAGATTAGATTGCAAATTCTCAAAATCAAGATTTCGATGATTTACATACACACCAGTACCAAATCCAAGATAACCAATATTTAAATAATTCCGACGATACAGATTATTGAGTTCTAAACCAGTTTCAAAAAAACCATTTTCGAGTGTTTTGAATGTCTGACTATGTTTACTTTGATTATTCAAACGTCCCCAAGCTTGATTATGAACAATGGATAATTCTGGTTGAAAATATTCTGTTGTTTTGGTTAAGGTTCCAATATTATATTTCAAAAATACATGGACAAATTCACTGGATAAATATTCGTTTGGATTCATCGTTTGGAAAGTATAAGGAATAATAACCGGCTGAAAACCAATACCTAAACCTCGACTATTAAATAATTTTGTCCAAGGAAGATTGCCATTTATTAAACCAGCTTCGATATTATAATTTAAACTTCCGAAACGATGTAATGAGATTTTCTGCTCTATTCCGACGACTATTTTTTGATAATTCGTATTGGTCTCGAGCCAATTTCCTATCGTAATATTAGCATGTAAAATTGGAAAGTTAGTAGGTTCTGGTGATTCGATTCCCATAAACGTCACCGTTTGTTCGCCATAAGCATAACGGAAGCCAACATTCAATTCTTGAAAAGAGAATTCCTCATAAGTGGCTTCTGTATCAAGATATTGATAATCGCTATTTGGTGTGATTTTTTGATTTGCATATCGAATATTAAACCGGCCATATTTCAAAAAGTCACTATTTAGTTCGCCATAGAATTCTTCTAAATTATCCATCATCGGTTGATACAGATTTTCCGTAGATTTAGAAAAAGGAAACTTCCAACGAGGAATATTAAGTTTTCCGGGTGTTTTTAAATCGTTTTTGTAACCAGTTTTTAAATTGATATGATGCTTCTTTGAAATATTCCAATCTATTTCTCCCCCATATTTGAAGGCTTTATCTTTAAATCCATAGGCAGCATAACCACCCAAAGATAAATTTTTAATCAACTTTTTATTCGTCTGAAAACCGAGACCCATGCGTACATTTTCATAACCATTAAAAGCAAGTAATCTGTCAATATTTAGATCTATTTTTCCCAAATCTAACTTTGAACTAATAATAGAATATGCAGTATTCATTTTCTGTTCGACCTTATTTTCTTGAGAAACACTATCAACGAAAGTATAAGTTTCCAGTTCTTTAATTGTCAAAGAATCTGTTCTTTTTGCCTTCCATGCTTCCTGCTTCAAATCGAATACATCATCAGCCATAATGAACTTATCTCTGGTAAAATCTTTCTTCTGAATGTCCGGCTGGAAATCGACATTTTTAATATAGCTTTTGCCTTCGACTGCTGTTCCGATATATTTTTGTGGATAACTCTTTAGGAACCATTCCATATTTAATTGCTCTGGAAACCATTTTTTTGCAGCGGTATGATATTTATATTTTTGTTCGATACGAATCGACATTTTGGTTAGGTCAGCAGGTTCCGCAATGACATTTTGAATCGCATACTGATTGGAATGAATGTATAAAACACCTTTTAATCCTTCAAACGTCTTTCCTTTTTTTGGTCGAAACGTAATCACAAAAATCGAATCTTTACCATTAATAAGTGTATCTGTCCAATCAAAATAATAGAGTTTTGTACTTCCTCGACTGATAGGATTAATATAGGCTTCTTGAAGAATCTTGATTTGAGGTTCGTAAAATGAAAATGGTTGTGCATCTTTCGCTAAGGCAACGAATTCTGGTCGTTTTAATCCTGAAACCTTATTATGCAAAATAATTTCCTTATGAGCATTCGGATAAATAAACTGCTTATCCGTCACGGTTTCCATGATTGCTACGTAATATTTATCATAAAATGCCTCGTCTGCTTTTATGTTCGCATCTCGTGCAATTTCTGTTTCTGTTGGTTCAGTTTCCCTTTTTTTAATAACTTCTGTTTGATAATTTTTGTAATCCGTAACCAGTGCCAATCGCATTTTATTGTACGTTTCACAACGATATTTTGGATACTTTTCAGGATTGTTTTTATCTCGATTCGCTACGACATTTTTAATAATTCGATGTGCAGGATTTTTACCGGCAATTATCGCAACTTCCGTCAGTTGATAACTTGCAGTTTGCATTTGAATCGTTACTGCTTTCCCAAAATCGTCCTTTGTAATCTTATAAATCAACGATTCGTAACCTAAATAAGATAAATATAATTTATCGGCAAGATTAATTTTTTCAAAAGAAAAAAGCCCATCAATATCGGTAATTTGACCCTTTCGATTATCGTTATTAACCGTTATATTGACGAAAGCAAGTGGCTCATCATTGTCATCAGTAATTCGTCCTTGTAGTACGTTTTGAGCATTTAAAGGCGTAACAGGGAAAAGGAATACACATAAACTCAATATTCTTAATATCATTGAAATAAAATTTGACTTCGTAACTTGAATGACCCGATTGATAGAACTGTTATTGTAAGGACTTGTTCACGTATATCTGGTAGCTTAAATCCAAAGATAACTAACGTATTCAAAACCAATAATGTATCGATTAATTTTGAATCGGTAGTTGAATGGTGAGGCTTTAGTGTTAATTGTACTTTGGGTTTGGCGGAAATGATTTTTATTGAGATTTTGGGAATTGAGATTGGGTTGAGTGCGATTTATGATGGGGTTTTTTGATTTTTAGGAAATACAATTTTTCTCATTTTTAGTAATAATTCAATAAATTGCAGAATTATTAAAATAACCTATTTAAAGCCTAATCAATGGAACTATTATATGTGTGGATAGAAGAGTATAAAAACCTTAAAAATTTTGGTTTTAACTTCGGTGGTGAATACCTTTTTGAGTTTGATAATGAAAATGATGAAGGATTAACTTACAAGAAGAATGATAAATATATTCCTGATTTTTTTGGTAAAAATATTTCTAATATTACTGGGTTAGTTGGTAAGAATGGTTCGGGG
>CAWVWD010000577.1:0-3169 GCA_963933585.1 uncultured Saprospiraceae bacterium | reverse complement strand
ATTTTTTGTCACAAAACTAGTTCCTGAAGTCGGGATTTCTGCTTTAAAACTTTCAGTTAAATATTTTATTTGATAAGATTCCCCGCGTCTTAAAATGAATTTCACTTTACCTTTTAGGGACGTATATTTTGTATGAACTTCGCTTGCTTCGTTTAGGTTTGTGGCTGTAATTTCCTGACTTTGAAGTGATTCACTTTTTTCATCTTGAAAAGAAAGAATGTAATTCACTTGGTCGGAGCTAATCGGTTGTGCAGTGATGGCAATGGCTAAATAACACAAAAAGATGGTTAGTGCTTGCTTCATTTTTTGAATCTTAAAGTTATGAATATTTTTGTTTGTTCAAGGTTCTAACGGTTTTGATTTTGGTTTTATTGGAGCATAAAACCTTAGTAAGTAAAATGAATAGGTTATTTATGTAAGACTCTGGACCTTAGAAATTAAGGTAGTGTTATTTGATTCTGCGTTAAATTGGTGAAATGAGTTGTGGAGTTGTTGAGGTTTCTTTAAAATCTATTTTGATGCAATTTTTTGTTTTATGACTTAGTTATATTGTATCAATTTTTATTCATTCACAAAGTGAAAGTTTTATATTAGAAATAATTTCAATTTTGAAATTTGATTGAAATAAAACATCTTTGTACTTTATCAAAATAGAAATAATATCTAAAAAACTAATAATTATGAGAAACAAAGTCTTAGGTTTATTGACGGTTCTTGTCCTATTTATCGGTTCTTGTGTAGTTGATCCTGGTGTTACGGATACTTGTATCGCAGAAAATACAGGCGATTTGACGATTGTTAATGCAACAAGTGGTGTTGATGGCGTTGGATTAGAAATTTATATTAATGGTATTTTTACTGGTGCGACGATTTCTCCTGGAGGTCAGCATTATGAAGGTGCTTTGGGTGTAGATATTTATGAAGTCGAAGGTCGTGCCTCAAGTGGAACCGTTCAATTCTTGAAATCAGTAAGTCTTTTGCAATGTGATGATTTATTTGTCGAACTTGGAAACTAGCATCATTCTTTTTTGAATTAGAACTATATTTAGAAACATCATTTTCAGCTCCTGTTGGAAATGGTGTTTCTATTTTAGGGAATAGGGAATAAATAATCTATCCAAATTTTGCGAAGTCCTCCCACTTTGTGAATGGACAAGCTATTTCTATTTCAGACAAGAAAAAACATAAATATAACGATAGTCATGACGAGTGTTTTTAGTGAAGTATGAAGCGAAAATAGTAAGTAAAAGGAGTAGATTATCTTTTTCTGTGCCCTTAGTGTCTCTAATAAAATAATTTTAATCGATTTTTTGCTTTTCGATAATACGTCATTGTCATTAATAAAGGAACTGGTTGTAAAAAAGGCGTAAACCAACAAGCCACTAAAAATCCTAGTAAAATGACGTTGCGTTGATTCGATTCTTTTGGTGTAAAAGTAACGTATTTGAGTGTTACGCTTGTTAATTGAATGATCGAGCTAATCGCTAAAGCGGCCAATAATAGGTACCAATATTGGAAATGAAATACTAAAAAAGCGATAGAAAGCGGAATTGTGGATAGCAAGTATAAACCGACTGCTCGAAGGGCTTTTTGTCGCATGAGTTCACTTGGAGAATCGGCGTAAAGGTGAAGATAGTTCCGAGGTTCGCTTTTTTCTAAGTAAAAAGTTGCGGTGATAATGGCTAATAAAATTAAAGCTACCAAAACAGAAACGGTGAAATAACTTAAAATGATTGCTAAAATATAAATTAGGATGATATAACCGATATTCTTACGAATTCCCAGCATCCATTCAAAATCTTTGGTCATTAATTTTGGAAAACGAAGCCAAGCAGTTGAATTCGTATAAACAAATGTCCATTTTAGCAATGGTATAATACGGAGGAGTATAATAGTAGAAATGACTTGAAGCCAAGCATTTTCAATAATAAACCAAATTATAAATGGCAAACTGACCATCAAATATTCTATCGCAAAAACAGCATCACGTTGATTCTTGAGAACGCTCAAAAAGTGTTTGTCTTTACGATTAAAGTGTAAACTAATAAGCATTAAAGCTAAAAAACCGAAGGCTTCCCAAAGACTTCTGCTCAATAGACTTTCCATTAATCCCAAAATAATAATGGCCATAAATGGAATGATAATCACAACTCGGATAAATCCGATTTCGGTTAATCCTCGAAAAAATTGTTTGATTCGAAGTGAAAGGACGAAATTTAGCATTTTTCTTAATTTTCCCCAAAGCTAATGTTTTTTATAAAAAGCATTGCTATTATTTGGTTTCGGTTAACTTTTCTTTAATTTTAATGGACATGATTTTAATAAAGAATATTTTCAACTAAATGGTTAGTTGAAAATGTCATTTGTAGTTTCTATTTTTGCAAGGTATCATCAAGCTCCAGCTTGGTTTTTATGATTTCTTGAATATCAATCTGGAGTTTGATATTATTAATAAAGCAAAAATTGGCAACAAAAACAATTAAAGAATACGATACGGAAACGGCAAAATGTCGAGAGATTTTTGTGAAGAAAACGAAGGATTACGGAACGGCTTGGCGAATTTTGCGTCCAACTTCTTTGACAGATCAACTTTTTATCAAAGCTCAACGGATTCGTAGTTTTGAGGAAAAAGGCGTTCAGAAAGTGAATGAAGGTGTGGAAAGTGAATATATTGGTTTGGTGAATTATAGCATCATGGCGATAATTCAGTTGGAATTACCAGCTTCGGAAGGTTTAGAACTGACATTGGCGAAAGCTTGTGAATTATATGAACATTACTTGAATGAAACGCGTGAATTGATGATTCGGAAAAATCATGATTATGGGGAAGCTTGGCGAGGTATGCGAGTTTCTTCGTTAACAGATTTAATTTTGATGAAGCTTTTGCGTGTCAAACAGATTGAAGATAATAACGGGAAAACGTTAATATCGGAAGGTTTAGATGCTAACTATCAAGATATTATAAATTATTCTATTTTTGCATTGATTAAATTGAGTGAATAGTTAGGTATTTTAAAATTAGTAGTTGATGGTCGGTAGTTTTGAAAAAATATACTCGATTAGCAGCTACTTAGGATTAATTCCAAACTGCTCATTGCAAACTATAAAAAAAATGACTTTAACAACACTTGTTATTTCTGTTGCAATAATTGCAGCATTCGTTACGGGC
>CAWVWD010000576.1:0-3170 GCA_963933585.1 uncultured Saprospiraceae bacterium | reverse complement strand
GTAACTGGCTTAGCAATTGGTCAGAATATTTTAAATATAAGTAGTTCTGGCTGTTTTAATATTTCCGCACCGTATAGTTTTAGAATTTGTCCGTCTGGTTTACCAATAACGCCAACGACTTGTAATTATACAGGCGTCACGAATGTTACCTTATCACAAATGGGTGGTGTCTCTTGTATTCCTGCTTCTGAAATACCAATGACTTGCCTGACTTCGATTTCTACGCAGTTACACTGTCCGAGTGGAAATTGTGTTGGAATGGATTTCAATGGTTTCGAGGTAGAAAGAACGAGTTTTGGTTTGCCAGATAATGATAGAGACGGTATTCCAGATATAACGGGTTCATTGGATATGAATGTGATTGAGTTGGATCGAATGATGGTCAGTGATACATTTAAGACGACATTCACAGGAATAGTTTATACAGATGCCACACATCTAAATTGGCAATATGGTTATGCTTATACAAAAATGCCAAAAGGAAATGAAATTGATATCATCGGTGCTTCAATTACGGTAATCGACCAAAGTACAGGACAAACGTTGACTTGTAATAATGTTCCTTTTACTTCAGTAATGTCTGGAACGGATCGAGATATCAATTTTGATTACAGTGTTGCGACTTTAACAAGTTTAGGTTGTAGTGATTTCAATAGTTTCGTTTATGAAGATGGTGATCAAGTTATTTTGAGTGGAACTTATAAGGTCATTGGAAATATTGGCTCTACGACTTTGCAGGTGCTGATCACGAATAATACTTTTTATCTAAGTGATATTCAAAATCCAACATCCAGTATTGATGAATACTCTTGTGATGATTGGAATGGAACATTTACTTTGGTTGGTTATGATTGGAATAATTATGATGAAAATTCGATTACTTTAGATCGATATGAAAAAGTGATTACTCAATTCTATAAATTACAAATAGGAAGTGGAGATGTTTTTAATGATTTATTTCCATCTGAATATAGAAATTGGGGATATTTGAAGCAGGTAAATTTAGAATTACCGACTGGATATTCTGCTACAAAAGGTCGTTTTTATCAATATTCTACAAAGTATAGTAATGTATCCCGAAATGACTCGACGAGTAATGATTTGCAGCCAATATCGGTTACACCAAATGGAAGTGGCGGAAGTATTTACGCCTATGATTTAGAGCAGCATTATGAATTGAATGGTGGAAATATTAGCGTCAGTGATGATGGATTTTATGGTGAATTTCATGCAAATATTAGAGCAACCTGTGCGATTCCTCAAGAAACGTATGAAAATATCAATTGGACATTTGAGTATAATAATAGTGCATTTATTGGCGGTGGAACTTCCGGAGCGATTGCATCAAGTACTCCGGATTATATTCGTTACAGACGTGGAGAAATGGAATTATCATCTACACAACAAACTGTTGATGGAATTGGAAGTTCTATAACTTGGACGGTGAAAGTGAAACCGACTGGAACGGTAGTGGAAAATGCATTCTTAGCTTTCGGTAGCAATGCTATTAATGTATTTGAGGTTAGAGATGTGATTTCAAATGTTTTGATTGTAGAAAATAATGGTTTATACGAATTAGGAGATATTAATGAAAACCAAACGAAGTCCTATACAATCACAGCGACTTACAGTAATTGTAGTTCACATCAATTAAATGTTTTTGCTGGGTATGATTATGATGCCTATCCTTCAAGTTTGGAAACATCATGTAGTTATGAAACTTATCCTTTATTTGTAAATCTTCAGCCGTCAGCGTTGAAAGTAGAAATTATTGGTACTACACCGGCGAATCCTTGTGAACCTCGTGTAACGGTGGAAGTGGATATGTTAAGTTCAAAATTGGCTTCCGTTCAGAATTTATTTATAAATATAAAAGTTCCTTCAAATAATAGTTTGGAGTTAGAAGCAGATAGCACAGCCGTTCAATATCCGGTTGGTTCTAGTTATACATCCCTCACAAATCCTGTATTGATTGGTGATACAATGTACCAAATCACAGCGATGAATATGGATGCCGTTCTGGGAACTGACGGCTTGGAAGGAATTACGAATACATCTGTCAATAATGTAAAAGTAAAGTTCAACTTATATATGAATCCAAACTTTGAATCTGGTAGTTTTGCAGAAATTACAGTTGGAGGTTACAGTGTTTGTGGTTTAGAATTACCGAGTGTTTCTTTAGCTTATGATCCGAATTCTGTCTTCGCAAAGGTAGATAACGCACTCGTTGGTTTAGATAGTCAAGAAGATAATTGGTCAACAGCATTTGGTGATTATGATAATGATGGTTCTGTGGATTTATTCTTGGTGAATTATTCAACGAACGGATTAAATCAATTATATCATAATAATGGTGATGGAACATTTACGAAAGTAACTTCTGGAAATCCAATCGTTACAGATATTGCTTCTTCTACATCAGCAGTTTGGGGAGATTATGATAATGATGGCGATTTAGATTTATACGTTTCTAATAATATTGGTTCCAAAAATTTCCTTTATAGAAATGAAGGCAATGGAAATTTTGTAAGTATTTTGAATGATCCAATTGTAAACTATACAGGATACTCGCATGGAGCAGCTTGGGCGGATTATGACAATGATGGCTATATGGATATGTTCGTTTCGGATTATTTCTCGACACGATTTAATAAATTATACCATAATAACGGCGATGGAACATTTACGGAAATCACAAGTTCACCCATTGTAACGGATGCGTCATTCTCGGTAAGTGCAGCCTGGGGAGATTATGATAATGATGGCGACCAAGATTTATTTGTACCAAATACGAATGATGAAAATAACTTCTTGTATAGAAATGAAGGGAATGGACAATTCAGCAAAATCACGACTGGCGATATCGTAAATGATGGTGGAAAATCAGTTGGAGCTTCTTGGGGAGATTATGATAATGATTTGGATTTAGATTTATTCGTATCTAATGCTGGAGAGCAAAATAACTTTTTGTATCAGAATAATGGTAACGGCACATTTACGAAAATTACGAGTAGTATTGTAACAATGGACGGTGGAAACTCTCACGGTTCAGCTTGGGGAGATTACGATAATGATGGGGATATTGACCTTTTAGTGTCTAATGACGCTAATGGAAATAATTTTTTATATGCGAATAATGGCGACGGAACATTTGTAGCAATTGGTAATGT
>CAWVWD010000575.1:0-3176 GCA_963933585.1 uncultured Saprospiraceae bacterium | reverse complement strand
CGAATGTTTAATGTGAAGTATCAAATGACATTTTAAATTGATTTAATGAAAGCATTATTTATAGTTGGATATTGGAATTCGGGAACGACACTTTTGGTGGATGTATTGAGAAAACATCCAGTATTGTCATTGCGAAAAGCGAGGTATAAACCGAATTTGGAAGAGAGAACAATTAAGAAAATTCTGAAAAAACTGCGTTCTGATTTTTGGGACTTTAGTGATGAGTATGTAGATGTTATCGAAAATGGTTTTAAAAATTATAAAGAACCTGATTTCGATGAAGGACAACGATTACGTTTTCGAAAGATTTTCCGATGGCATTTTTGGGTAAGAAAGCGTAAGGTTCTTCTATTAAAAAACCCTTGGTTGTTTTATTTTAACTCTTTTATTGACAATGTTTTTGCAGAAGATGAAATAAAAAAGGTTGTCATCTTGAGAAATGGATATTCACAAGCTGTTTCAAAAGATTATTGGCTGAAAGGAACTGATAATCCCGAGAAACACTTAATCGCACGAGCGATTTTTTGGAAGAAGTCGATGGAACGTTACTTTGATACTTGGTATAAGGATGAAAATTGTTTGACGATTCGGTATGAAAATTTATGTGGAAACCCTGAAAAAGTGGTACGAGATGTTTGTGCTTTTTTAGAGATTCCTTTTGAACCATTGAAAGATAAATTACCGAATGCATTTGAAAATAGAATGACTAAATGGGAAAGTTTAGATACAGAATTAAAACAGAGTATTGAAAATGAATTAGATGATATTCAATTGAAAATAGATAAAGAATTTCCCATTATTTAAGGAAATAGGAAAGGAATAACGTATAAAAAACAGGTTCTTGATTTTGAACAGTTACCTCCAATTACTCATGAATGATTATCTCGATATTCGAGAAAAGTTGTATTCTATGTGTTTTCATTGCGTTAAATCATTTCAAATGAACAATTGCTGTTATTTAGGCGTTTTTTTGATAATAAATTGATAATCAGTATATTGTAGTGTCCCCGGGATGTTTGATAAATTTTACCTAATGATTTTAACGATATGATTATGAAAAGAATAATAATTTTCCTTTTTGCAATGTTTTTGAGTATTTCAAATTTAAGTGCGAATGATGACCTTAGCCGATTGAAAATGTTGTTTGTGGGGGATATAATGGGGCATGGACCTCAAATTAAGTCTGCTTATAATGCAGCAACAAAATCATATGATTATACACCTTGTTTTAAATTCGTAAAACCAATTATTGAAGAGGCTGATTTAGCTATTGGAAACTTAGAAGTAACGCTTTCTGATCAAGGACGTTACACCGGTTATCCAATGTTTAGAAGCCCGGATGCATTATCAAAAGCGCTGAAAGAAAGCGGTTTTGACATGTTGGTGACTTCTAATAATCATTCTAATGATAATGGTGCTTATGGGGTGACACATACGATTGATGTCCTGAAAAATGAAAATTTTTACCAAACAGGAACATTTAAAAATCAGACGGAAAGGGCGTTATATTATCCACTAATTGTCTATAAAAATGATTTTCGATTGGCATTTTTGAATTATACTTATGGTACGAATGGTATGCCAACAAAAGAGCCGACTGTCGTAAATTTGATAGATGAAGCCACGATTAAGGCAGATATTGAATATGCAGAAAAACTGAAACCAGATGCGATTATTGTAATCATGCATTGGGGATTAGAATATAAATTAGATGAAAGTAAAGTGCAATATGACTTGGCTCAAAAGATGTTTGAATGGGGAGCAAATTTAGTAGTAGGTGGCCATCCACATGTTATCCAGCCAATTAAAAATATTCCGTTTGCCAATAAGAACGGGGAAGAAAAAACTGGTTTGACGGTCTTTTCAATGGGGAATTTTATTTCTAACCAAAAGACATATAATACAGATGGTGGTCTGATGGTAGAAATTGAATTGACGAAAAAGAAAGGTTCTAATGAGGCGAAAGTTGCAGGTTGCAAATATATTCCTGTTTGGCGATACCTCGATAAAACGGATTCAAAGAAACCTTATGGAACGTATTATGTTTTACCAATTTCAGCTTTTGAAGAAGAGGAAACGACAGATTTAAGGTTGACAAGTTCTGCGAAAACGGCCATGAAAAGTTTTGGAAATCGGATGAGAAAACATTTGGGAAAACATGGAGGAATGGAACGTATGATTACAATGGCAGACTTGAAGTTGAATGTATTAAGTGGCAAAAGTACGACTAAAGGTATTCCGTCCGTGGATACGATTGAACCTCGAATGATTATACCAATCAATGATAATCGGTATATAATAGATGATACGGAGGAAACGTCAATTAGAGCCCCAAATATAACAGTTCCAACGATAAACTCTAAGCCAAAACCAACGGAACAGTTTCTTCCTGTCTCAACGGATAAGGATGGAAGTATTCCGACAAAAGTCATACTAAATCTTCCTTCCATACCAAAGCCGGCAGTAAGTGAAAATGTGAAAAAGGTTCAAGAAGAAACGAGTAGAATTGTAGTTGAAGAAAATAAAACGAATAAATATTTGATACAAATACAAACAGCGAGAAGTTTCTATTCTTCTGGTTTACCATTCGAAAATGTTATTATTAGAGAAAGTAATGGTTTATTTAAGTATTTCTTGGGTGGAGGAAGTTCTTTAATGAATGCTAAAGATATATTGGAAGACGCTCGAAATACAGGTTTTAAGGATGCATTTATTGTTTTCAATAAGCCAGAAGAAACGGTTGAAAGTGTTAATATTTCTCAATATGGAACAGAAAAAGGGACTAAAGTTAAAGTTTATAAAATTCAATTTAGTTCTTCAGAAAAATATCGATTCCCTCAAAATTTACCTGTTGATGATTTTGAAATTATAGAAAATGACGAACGATTCAAATATTATGCAGGGAAAGCCAAGGATTTGACAGAAGCGATGGAATTATTAAAAACTATTCAAATTGCCGGCTATAAAGATGCTTTTATTGTTCCGTTTATTAATGGAAAACCTGTAAAATGATTAATAAGGAAAAAAAGTAAGTGAGCTTTTTCAAAATACTTTTCTTCAATAAGTATTGACTTACTACTAAGTAAAAGTATGAATTTTTTCCTAAAAGAGTGTTGTGTGATTTAGCTCATACAGCACTCTTCTATTTTGGATATTTCGGCAGTACCTTTGATTTA
>CAWVWD010000574.1:0-3188 GCA_963933585.1 uncultured Saprospiraceae bacterium | reverse complement strand
ACTTTCAGCCTAAAATCAAAAATGCCAATCCAAAAACAACGCAATATCGAAATCACTATTTTGATGCGTTTGCCCTTAACTTTCATCAGAATGACGGCTCTTTTTTAATATTTAATTTTCTGCATAATGATTACGTTTTACATTCCCGTTTATAATCCCGTCTGCATTTTTACTTTAGCTTTAACGCTTCAGATATTTCCCTAAAAATCTTTCCATCGCTTCATAAAATTCAAATCGATTTTCTTCATTTCTAAAGCCGTGACCTTCATCTGTTTTCAATAAATATTCGACATCGATGCCATTTTTTTCAAGTGCTGCGACCATTTGGTCGGATTCCGATTGAGCCACACGAGGATCATTTGCACCTTGAGCCACCAATAATGGCGCTTTGATTTTATCGATTAAATAAACGGGTGAAGTCGCTTTCATTCTTGCGTTATCGGTTGCATCATCAGGGTTTCCGACCATTTCATAAAGCATTTCACGAAACTGTTCCCAATACGGTGGAATCGTTTCCATGAATGTGAAAAGACTGGAAACGCCGACATAATCAATCGCACAAGCGTATAAATCCGGCGTAAGTGTCACCCCTGCCAAAGTCGCATAACCACCATAACTTCCGCCATAAATCGCTACTTTTTCCTTATCGGCAATGCCTTGTTCGATGAGCCAATTGACACCATCCGTAATATCATCTTGCATGGTTAATCCCCATTGTTTGAAAGAAGCTTCCCAAAATGCTCGACCAAAACCGGTACTTCCACGAAAATTCATCTGTAAAACAGCATAACCACGATTCGCTAAAAACTGAATTTCAGGATTAAATCCCCAGCCATCTCTCGCCCAAGGCCCACCGTGAGGATTCACCACGACTGATAAATTTTTCGCTGCTACGCCTTTCGGCAAGGTCAAATAACCGTGAATCGTCAAACCATCTCGACTTTGGTATTGAATCGGTTTCATTTCCGCCAATTCATTTTCATCGAGCCATGGACTGACTTCCGAAATTTTTTCTAATCGGTCCTCATTTTGAAAATAAATATAATGTGCCCCGAGCGAACGGTCGCTATATGTTCGCACCAGATACGTATCTTCTGCCTTATTTGAACTTCCAATCACGATTTCGTAATCGCCCAAATCTCGCTCTAACCGCACTTGTAAATCCGCTCTTTCTTTATCAAGAAAATGGAATTGACGCTTCCAGGTTGTATAGGAAATCATCGTTAAAACTTTCCGCTTTCTAGAATAGGACAAACCGCCCACATCTACTTCGTCATGACTAAATAATTCCTCTACTTCTACCCCTTTTTCAATATCAAAAAGTACAATTGCGGCTTTATCTCGACCCAAATTCGAGGAAGCATAAACAAAGTTGTTATCAAAAGTAAAAAACAACGGAGAAACAGATTCACGGAAATTCGTCGTCAAAACATTCTGAAACTCGTCCGTTTCTGTTTTACGATAAAGAATACTTGTATTTACGCCATCAGTCGCTGTTGCCAAGCGTAATTTCCCATCATGATCTGTCATCCATGAAGAAATATTTCCGGGGTTTTCGGCTAGAATCGTTAATTCCCCAGTATGAATATTCAAACGATATGGATCGAAAAACTGCGGATTTCGAGTATTTAATGAGACTAAAACATGGTCGTCATCATTTTCTAAATCGTCAATCAAACCTGCTTTTACGTTTTCGAAAGGCGTTAAATCAATATCATTCGAGCCATCAATACTTACCGCTAAAATATGATAGTTTTCATCGCCACCAAAGTCACGAACATAAATTAATCGTTCATTAGTGACCCACATATAGCCAGCGATATCACGATCTTTAACTTCCGTGATTCGAGTAATTTCTTGTGTTTCCACGTTCTTAATGTGAACATTCATTCGTTGATTAAACGGCGCTAAATAAGATAAATATTTGCCATTTGGCGAAAGCTGGTAAGCGGATGATTCCGGATTTTTGAAAAAATCTCTTAATGGTATTTGCATTGATTTATTATTTTTATTTTTCAACGGTTGTGATTCGTATTTCTTTGTGAAGGTCGCAATTTTTATAAAAAAAAAGTCTAATTTTTAATGATATTCATTATTTATTGATTCGGCATCCCTTCCTAATATTTTAAGTGATTTTTTGCAATCATATTCTTTCAGGACATGATAATTCCTTAAATCTGCCCTTGAAAGTAGAACTTCATACGACGCTACAAACGACCAATTCGATAGGTAAAATAAATTAGGTTTGAAAACCATATCCATTTATCATTTTTATTTCAAAAACAAATCCATCAAAAGTGCTGCTCCAGCAAAAGGGGTGATTTTTCCTTCTTGAACTTCTTTTTTGATTGTCGTTAATTGTGCTTTTATCATCGGATGATTCTCAAAACGTCGTTTGAGTTGGTTTTGAATCGTTTCATTTAACCAATACTGGGCTTGATTATTTCGATGATTTTGGAAATACTCGTTTTTGTTAGTGAATTGTTGGTACTGCAAAATAGATTGCCAAATTTCTATAATTCCTGTATTTTCAATTGCGGAACAAGTCATAGATTTTGCAATCCAACCACTATCTTTGGCCGGAAACATATGTAAACCATTGCGGTAAGCACTTCTAGAATATTTGGCTTTTTCTAAATTATCTCCGTCTGCTTTATTGATTGCAATAATATCCGCCATTTCGACGACACCTCTTTTGATACCTTGTAACTCATCTCCAGCTCCTGGTAAAAGCAATAGTAAAAAGAAATCAACCATCGAATGCACCGCAACCTCAGATTGACCAACGCCAACCGTTTCCACAAAAATCACATCGTAACCAGCTGCTTCACAAAGAATAATCGTTTCTCGAGTTTTTCGAGCAACACCACCAAGTGAATCTCCGGCTGCTGACGGTCGAATAAACGCGTTTTTATTATTCGCCAGTGTTTCCATTCTCGTCTTATCACCCAAAATGCTGCCATGACTTATCTGACTTGTCGGATCAATTGCCAGAACAGCTAATCGTTTTCCCAAATTCGTAACATATTCGCCCATCGCTTCCACGAAGGTAGATTTTCCAACACCTGGCGTTCCAGTTACACCAATTCGAATTGAATTTCCAGAATGTGGTAAACAAGCATTGACAATCTGTTGAGCAACTTTTTGATGTTCCGAATTGTTACTTTCAACTAAGGTAATCGCCTGAC
>CAWVWD010000573.1:0-3190 GCA_963933585.1 uncultured Saprospiraceae bacterium | reverse complement strand
TTTGCAATCGGTTCAGTTGTATTCAGATTTACAGAATCTGATGGACGGAACGGCGAATAGTCGAGAAGATGGTTATTTGATGATTAACAAAAAAGTGAGTTTGCTCAACACGTTGGGTGGCGCTTCGACTTTTACAGAAAACGATATTTCTAACTTAGCCGAACAAAATTTTATTGAAGAGGTAGGGAAGTTCACTTCTAATCAATTCAAGGTTTCTGCATCGAGTCAGATGTTAGGATTTTATAGCGAAATGTTCATGGAAGCTGTTCCTGATAAGTTCATGGATGTAAAGCCGAGAGGTTGGAATTGGTCGCCAGGAGAGGAAGAAATTCCGTTGGTAATTTCTCGTGATTATCTGGCTTTATATAACTTTGGATTCGCTCCAAGTCAAGGTTACCCACAGTTTACACAAAGTACTATTAAAAATATTTCTTTTTCTGTTACGATAAAAGGCAACGGCGTTGTCAAACGTTATCGAGGTAGAATCGCTGGTTTTTCAGATAGAATAAATTCGATTTTGGTGCCGCAATCCTTCTTAGATTACGCCAATACGAACTTCGGAAATGGCAAGGCGGACGCACCTTCTCGCCTAATTCTATCCACTGAAAATCCGTATAGCGAAAACCTAAATAATTACTTATCTGACAATAATTACGACATCAGTCGAGGTCGAGTCATTGGCGAACAATTAAAGGTTTTACTGCAATTATTGTTAAGTGTTGTCGGCGTGATTGGCGTGATCATTGTTTTATTATCGTTTTTGGTTTTTATTCTAAATTTCCAATTAGTTATCGCAGAATCGAGCCAAGATATTGAACTCCTTTTACAAATCGGACATCGTTATAAAAGTATTAGTCAAACGCTGATTCGGAATCTGAGTTTGTTATTTGGCAGTGCTGTTTTAGTAACGTTTATCTCTTTATTTATTTCTCGATTCTTCTTCGTGAATTGGACAACCGAACAAGGCTTTTCTTTAGCGAATAACTTCTCGGGTTTGACGTATTTGGTCGCTGTTTTGTTTATTGTTTTGTTTTTTGGCGTGAGTTGGTGGAGTGTGAATCGGAGGGTGGTGAAGTTGGGAACTTCGTAATATCAAGCCTATGCATCGTCCTGAAAAAATTTATAGTTAAAATAAAAAAGCGAAACTTGACCAAAGTCAAATTTCGCTTTCCACATATAATTCTATAAAATTTGGCAAAGGCAGTACAGCCTCTCCCGAAACCTCGATGATTTCTACTGACTATTTCAGCTCAAAATCAGCTTCCATCAAATCCACAGAATTTCCACCGACAAAAATCTTGAAATCACCACTTTCCACAACATACTTTGCACCTTGACCATAGAAGCCAAGTTCAGCATTTGTTAATTTAAAAGTAACCGTTTTCGTTTCACCAGCTTTCAATAAGACTTTCTCAAAACCTTTTAACTCCTTAACTGGTCGAGTTACAGAACCAAATAAATCACGAATATATAACTGTACAACTTCGTGTCCGTCGCGACTTCCATTATTAATCACATCTACAGAAACCGTTAATGTTTCGCCAACTTCCATCGATGACTTATCTAATTTCAAATTTCTATATTCAAAAGTCGTATAACTCAAACCATAACCGAACGGATATAAAGCTGTATTTTTTTCATCGGTATAATGCGACCAGAATACAACTTCACCGCCTCTACTATCCGGACGACCAGTGGATTTACGATTATAATATAATGGCATTTGACCACCATGACGAGGGAACGACATTGGTAATTTTCCGGAAGGATTATATTTTCCGAATAAAACGTCTGCAATTGCATTTCCTGATTCAGAACCTAAGTGCCAAGTTTCCACAATTGCGGTTGCATTTTCTGCTAATGCAGGTATTGGCATCGGACGACCATTTGATAAAATAACGGCTGTATTTTTATTCACTTTTTGAATCGCATCAAATAAAGCTTGTTGAGGAGCTGTTAAGTTGATATCAACCTGACTTCTCCCTTCACCTGACTGAAAACAGTCTTCACCGATTGCTAATAATACAATATCTGCATTTTTAGCTACGGCTACAGCTTCTTCGATACCTGAGAAATCTGTTTTATTTACATTCAATTCGAAAACAAACTCTCTTCTTCCCGTTGTTGCATTTACACCTTTAGCGTAAGTAACTTTTACATTTTCACCAACTGCATTTTTAATTCCTTCCAAAAGAGACACAGCAGAATTAGGGTCTGCTTTCGCTCTCCAATTTCCTAACGGTGAGTTTTTATCATTCGCAAAAGGCCCGATTACGGCAATCGTTTTTACATCATTTTTTATTGGTAAAAGGTTATCTTCATTTTTCAATAAAACGATAGATTTACGAGCAGCATCTCTTGCTATTGCTAAATTTTCAGGTGATAAAACATCATTTTTTTGACGCTCTTCGCTACAATATTTATATGGATCATCAAATAATCCTAGTTGAAACTTTAATTTCAAAATACGACGACAAGCGTCATCAATTAATGCTTCATCAATTTTCCCTTCTTCGACTAATGCACCCAAATTATCTTCATAAGCATAGCCTTCCATATCCATGTCAGAACCAGCTTTAATCGCTAATTCAGCCGCTTGTCTTTCGTCCTTTGCGATACCATGTCCGACCAATTCAGCAATCGAAGCCCAATCTGAAACAATTAGCCCATCAAATCCCCATTCTTCTTTCAACAAATCTCTTTGTAAGTAAGTACTTGCGGTTACAGGTATTCCATTCAAATCATTGAAACCATTCATAAAAGTTGCAACCCCAGCTTCAGCAGCAGCTTTAAATGGAGGCAATACCATATTATGCAACGTATGTTCTGTAATTTCAGTTGTATTGTATTCCCGTCCAGCATCTGCAAAACCATAACCTGCAAAGTGCTTCGCACAAGCCGCAACCGTATAGTTTGCACTCAAATCATCTCCCTGAAAACCATTAATACGAGCGACGGCAGCTTTCGAATTCAAATAAGGATCTTCACCCGCGCCTTCCATTACTCGTCCCCAACGGGCGTCACGCATCATATCCATCATCGGTGCAAATGTCCAATGTAAACCATAAGCAGCAGCTTCTTTTGCGGCAACAGCGGCACCAGCTTCCAGAACATCCATATCCCAACTTGCGGTTTCGCCTAAAGGAATAGGCATCATTGTCTTATAACCATGAATCACATCGTAAGCAAA
>CAWVWD010000572.1:0-3207 GCA_963933585.1 uncultured Saprospiraceae bacterium | reverse complement strand
ACAGAATATTTAATTTTTTCAAGATATAATTTTTCAAAAATGTATAGTAGTATGATTAATAATTTCAAACCGAGATTAGCTATAAATTTGAGGGTAAACTGCTTCTAAACCTTGCTTCAAGCAAATATGATATTTTGACGCTTAAAAGATTACCTGAAGTGTAAACCTGAATTTATAGTAATAAATGGATAGGTTGTTTCTTTCAAGGGCAAACGCACCAAAGTCTTTTATCTATCAGAAAGCAGATTTTTTGTATCCTTTCAACTTTACCAATACCCCAAAAGCAGTAATAAAGCTATATTTTCAGTAGAAAAAATTTGGTGTGTTTGCCCTTTTATCTAATTCCACTTTTCGTTTGGCGAAATGATTTAGTTTCCGCTTTGTGACCTTATTCAAGGTATGAAATAAGAGAAATGACGAAAAATTTAAAAAAAGGTGATACTTTTGACTGGGAAATTACAAAAGTTAATCGTAATCCTGTGGAAGTTTAATACTTGCTCGATACACGAACATAAATTCAAGTACAAATTCAAATTCAAAAAATATTTCCAAACGCCAAAATAAGACTCCATGAAAATATTAAAAACGACGCTTAAAATTATCGGTTCTCTTATCGGTTTATTTTTACTATACGTAATCATCACCATTCTTCATGGAACTGCCACTGATTTTCAGCCAGAAGAAAAAGTAACCGTTGATATTACGGGACCGACCGCACAAAAAGTAATTGAAGATAGCCTCATTTCCTTAGTAACATGGAATGTTGGTTTTGGAGGTTTGGGAGCGAAAGACCTTTTCTTTTATGATGATAATGGTACTTTTAGCACGTCTCATCCTGTGATTCCTCCAAAAGAAAATTCGGTACGTAACCACAAAGGAATGAATGATTTTATTAAAAACACAAAGGTCGATTTTTACTTAATACAAGAAGTAGATAAAAATTCCAAACGGAGTTATCACAATAATCAATACGAAGATCTTCAAGCACAAACACCAAATTATTCTGGTTCCTTTGCGATGAATTATAATGTAAAACGGGTGCCTTTGCCTATCGCACACTTTTGGGGTACACTCGGAAAAGTAGAATCAGGCTTGGCAAGTTACAGCAAATACCAGCCAACGGAAGCGACACGTTATCAGTTTCCAGGAAATTATAGTTGGCCAATGCGAATATTTCAGTTAGACCGATGTTTTTTAGTCAATCGTTTTGATACTAAAAATGGAAAGGAATTGGTTGTCATCAATACACATAATTCTGCTTATGACAAAGGTGGAAAATTGAAAACTGGTCAAATGGAATATTTGAAAAATTACCTTATTACGGAGTATGAAAAAGGAAATTACGTCGTCGTTGGCGGTGATTGGAATCAATGTCCTCCCTATTTTCCATTCGATAAATTAATGCCAGGAAAAGGTGGAGCCTACGAAACCATCAATGTGGAAGCCGATTATTTGCCCAAAGATTGGGTTTGGGCTTATGATCCCTTGATGCCAACGAATAGAAAATCTTCTGAAATTTACTCCGCCGGGGAAACTTTCACCACCTTAATTGATTTCTTTCTGATTTCACCGAATTTATCGGTAAAGAAAATAAAAACAATTAATCAAAGATTTGAATTTTCTGATCATCAACCAGTTTATATAGAGTTGAATTTAAACTAATAATCGGTTCAGAAAAGTAGTAAGTAATAAGTAGTAAGTCATAGAAGCAAATCTACGCCTTAAAAGTAGCTGTGGGTTTTACTTATTCACTTGACTATTTTTTGAGCCCTAAAACAAAGAGCCGCTATAAATCAGTGATTTATAGCGGCTCTTTTGTTTTTTATACGTACAAGCGTAGAGCAAAAATATCCTAATCTATCCTAAATCATGGTAAGCATCAGCCCCTTAATCACTGGCAGTTTTGACCATCAATATGATACACATTTAAAAAGTCGCAATAAGGTATTTTAGATTCAAGAATGGAGGTCTAATCTGTGACATTCCTAATTTTTTTGTTACCCGCCTAAGCCCATAAAGGTTTGTTCAGATGCTAAAATAGAACACTTTATCCTCGCTCATTCATAGCGTTTTTCTTACGAGTTACACGACTAAGGTCATGGTCAAGTTCGGTTATATTCATATCTCCCTAACGGCAAACGTACCAAAATATGATTTCATTTTTGGCTTGCGTTTTGGATTGGCATTATTGATTTTAGCTTTTTCAATACTTTCAATAGCCTGTGCTGAACTTGTTTCCGTACCTGAAATCAATTAAGCCTTGATTCCCGCCTGCTGTGCGAATCGGCAGGTTTGCTTCTTTTCATCAAGGAAAAGAAGCAGACAATTTCATGCACAAATATTGTTTTAGTTTTGTCGTAATTCAATCCAATAAACAAAATAATTAGTGCGTTTGCCTTTTACCTCCCTTGTCTATTTTCAAAAGAAAGATTCCCAACCTGTTTTCCCACAATATCAAAGAATAGGTTAAATATTGAATCCTTATTTTCGCATTTTAATATTATGCCGAGGCGCATCAGCAAGTTGTAAATATTTATCCGATTTGTGATTGACAATAGGGTCATTTGCCTACTCTGATTTATCATTTGAATTGACCCTAATTGATTTTTATTTAATTATAATTATTGCCCTTGAGTGACCGATAAGTTCTAATTGTAACTCATTCCTTAAACAGTATATTCACTTATCCGTAAGTTCGAAACTGACTAAACGAAAACTGAATCGTCTTCGTACCGTCCACATTTTCAATCGCATTTCGCTCAGAAGTACTCGCTACACATACAATTTTTGACCGTTTCAATAACGTAATTATTCTAAAAATCAACGTCATTTCACCCATGATATGCACCGCAAAAGGTTGATTTATTTCAGCTTTCGCCAATTGTCGGATTTGTTTGATATAGTCATTTGCCAATATTTTAATCTCGTCCGAAGTTGCCGCAGGCGGTACATTCGGAAAGGGCATATCTTGGATCGTGCCGTAATTCTCAATTGCGGTCTGTTTTTGTTTGTCGCTCCATCTTGTGGAGGGATGATTAGATAGGTTTAGTAGCATTTTTGTTTTGATATTAAAAAAGTGAACGCATGACGTTCACTTTTTTATTTATTATTCACTCATGTAGCCGTAGCCGACTGCTGTTTTTGCTCCGATGCCGTGGTTTTCGAGGTCGGCAGTGAGCCACTGGTCAATGGTTTTATCTTTAATTT
>CAWVWD010000571.1:0-3207 GCA_963933585.1 uncultured Saprospiraceae bacterium | reverse complement strand
TACATTTCCTGTTAAATTAAACCTAACATATTTTCGAAACCTATCAGATTTTGTACACTATAATTCTAATTAAAGACGTACCAAACCGCTCCCATTACGGCCGCATTCAAACCAACCAAAATCCAAAAATACGTCTTTGAATCCCCAATCAATCGCTCTTCCACGTATTCATCCACCCGACGTTGAACAATCGGATTAATAACATCCAAATTTTCCTTTTTCAATTCCGTCGTTTGACTGACTTCCGTCAATGCCGCAGCGATCGGAATCTCTTCCAAGATAAACGACAAAATAAACCGAATCGGGCGAGGTAATTTATCCTCTAATTTCTGAATAAAACCTTTCTTATCTTTCACTTTATCACCAGCGAATACACTTCCCAAACCTGTTTTTTCCGAACGACTAACCGCCGCTTTCGTAATATTACGCACTAATTTTTCAATCGTATCATGACTTGAATTATACAAACCTGCCGCACCTTGTCGCAACGCATTTCCACGTCCCAACCAAAAATACAAAAACGGAAAACCTACCAAAAACAAAGCAACCATCAAAATAGCCGGAACGCTATTCTGCCAACTCGCCACACCAAACCATTTGAATAAAAACACAAAAGCGTAAATCCAATTCAGTAGAATTCCCGCCATAAACGGCAAGATAATTCGCATTATGAACTTGAACGTTTCTTTGGCGTAATATGCCGATTTTGATAATATGCTCATATTTTTTGTGTCGTTGTATTTGTACCAAAATAGACTTTACCCCCGTGATGAAATAACAAAGCCCAATTTAAACTTTCGTCAATAATCGTTAAATCATCTGCAAAATAAAAGTCATCAAAGTATTTAATCACAAGTTTCCACGGAACTATCATTGCATCATTAGGTTCCCATGATAGAAAAACATCTTTAGAAAAAGGTAATCCTCTTTGGTAAAGCCATTTCTTAACCTCGTTTTCGTTCCCTTCTGTAATTTGTATTTTCTCTACTCTTTTAAAAAAATCTTTTTTGAACGGTATTTCAGCCTGAAAATTAGCATCTGAAATGTAATCCCAAAGAAATTTTGAAGCTTTTTTATTGAGTGATTTTAATTGTTCCAAATGAATATTAGGCATTCGATTCTTTCTTTCATCTGTAAATTTCCATTTTAGCGTAAACTCCGTCATTGGAATAACGTAGTTGTAAATGTTGTCAAAACTGACTTTCATAACAATCGAACAAAAACTAAATAAAAAACAAACCTGCTAGGCAACGCTTAAATCGCAATTATCCTAACAGGTTTTGAAGTCCTATAAAAAAAATACTTCAATACATCAGCCTCCGAGATTTCGGGACTGGCACATTTTTAAACCAAACTCCAATTCGTTCCTTCTGCACCATCTTTCAACTGAATACCAGCTTCTGCCAATCCATCACGGATTTTATCAGACGCCGCCCAATCCTTATTCGTTCGAGCATCTTTTCGCATTCCAATCAAAATATTGATGACATTATCCAGAACTTCATCATTGCTTGACTCTTCGACTTGTAAACCAAAAATATCTTCGATAAATACTTTGAACGTATTTTGCAAACGCTCCAGAGTCGCTTTACTAATATTATTAATTTTCAATTGACGATTTTGGAAAGCATTGATTTTTGACATCAATTCAAACAAAGTCGCTAACACACGAGGCGTATTGAAATCATCATTAATGTGTGTGTAAGCATCATCAATCAAACCATTGATCACCTTATCCTCTTCATTCACTTTCTCCTTTCCGATATATTCCAAATTCCCCAACGTCTTATAAGCCGACATTAATCGCTGATACGATTTTTCTGCTGCTAACAATGCCACATCAGAGAAATCACAAACGCTACGATAATGCGAACGCAAGAAGAAAAAACGCAACGTCATCGGACTATAAGCCTGTGATAATAAGTGATGACTACCAGTGAACAATTCCTCCGGCAAAATCGAATTATCCAACCTTTTCGACATTTTCGCACCTTCGAAAGTTAGCATATTCGTATGTAGCCAATAATTCGCTGGAGTCGTTCCACAACAAGCGACATTCTGAGCCACTTCATTTTCGTGGTGCGGAAATTGTAAATCCATTCCACCACCGTGAATATCAAAATGCTCGCCCAAATACTTTGTACTCATCGCTGAACATTCCAAATGCCAACCTGGAAAACCAATTCCCCAAGGCGAATTCCAACGCATAATATGGCTATCATTCGCTTTCATCCAAATCGCAAAATCCGAAGGATGATCCTTTTCGCTCTGAGCTTTCAAATCCCGAGTTTCCACACGCAAATCATCCAACTTCTTTCCAGAAATCTGTCCGTATGCTTCATGCTTTTCCGCAAATTGAACCGTTCTGAAATAAACAGAACCATTCCGCTCATAAGCATAACCGTTATCCAAAATTTGCTGAACCATTTCGATTTGCTCTATAATATGACCAGTTGCCGACGGTTCAATACTTGGCGGATTATTATTCAACTGAGCCATTACTTTATGAAAACCTTTCGTATAACGCTGTACAATTTCCATCGGCTCAATCTGTTCCACTCTCGCTTTCTTCGCAATCTTATCTTCACCAGTCATCTCCTCATCGTTCTCCAAATGTCCAACATCCGTGATATTTCGAACATAGCGAACTTTATATCCTAAGTGTATCAAGTAACGATAAATCAAATCAAAACTTGTAAACGTCCGACAATTTCCCAAATGCACATCACTGTAAACCGTTGGTCCACAGACATACATTCCTATACTTCCTTCATTAATCGACTTAAACGTTTCCTTACTTCGACTTAAACTATTATATACTTTCAACATATTTTTTTGTGTTTGCATAGTCGCAAAATTAAACATTTTCATTAACTATTAAATAGTAAGCATTAAGTATTTTTATCGTTCTGATTTGAATACCGAATAAATCTAAAAATTCAAATAGAAACCGTCATTCTTAATTCATTTCAGAATCGCCCGAAAACAACCAACTATTCTTCTAATAAAACTTCATTTATTAAAATTTCAGCACCAACTGACCCAACACCTTTCCAACTCAAAAGGGTTATTACCCTATGATAAATCGAATTACCATCATTTTACATACCACTATACATTTTGATTTTCTGGCAAAGACCTGACAGGTTTTTAAAACCTGTCAGGTCTGATTATCAACGATTTACAGAATATTTAATTTTTTCAAGA
>CAWVWD010000570.1:0-3209 GCA_963933585.1 uncultured Saprospiraceae bacterium | reverse complement strand
AAGCTTATTGTAAATTATACAATAGTGACGAAGATGCTATGTTACAAGTCGAAGATGCGAAACAAGTCAAAAAATTAATGAAGGACTTGAAAAAACCATTAGCGACCGCTAAGTCTGATAAAGATAAAATGATTCTAATTTTTAATTATCTGCGTGATAATATAAATTGGAATGGCCGTTTCAATATTTACATTACAGCAGACCTAAAAACGTCTTATAAGTTTCGCAGTGGTTCAAGTGCTGATATTAATTTTATGCTTTTGGCCGCACTCAAAAAAACTGGAATTAAGGCATATCCTATTCTATTGAGTACTCGAGAACATGGTCACATACATAAAGGTTATCCTTTAGCGAAACAGTTTGACCAAGTAATTATTCAAGCAGAAATTGGAAATGAAATTTATATTTTGGATGGCACATTAGAGGAATTTCCTTATAATTTATTGCCTTACCCAGATTTGAATTATGAAGGTTTATTAATCAAAGATGGTAAAAGAGAATGGATTGATATCAATGCAAAACGTTCGGATAAAATCGTTCAAGTGAATATGGAAATCTCGGATGAAGGGACAATGGTCGGAACTTTTGAGTACAAAAGAGAAGGTTATGGTGCGTTTAGTGTTCGTCAAGATATTGAAGAATTAGGGTATGAAAAATACCAAAAACGCTACTTTTCAGATATCTATCCAGAATCAAACGTAACAAATCTAAAATTTCAAGATTTAGAAGATAACTCAAAAATACTTGTTGAAAACATGGATTTTAAAGCAGAAAATGCTTGTCAGGTTGCCGGAGATTTAATGTATTTCGATTTGTGCATGGGTTTAGGTTTTAGTGAATCCGTATTTAGAACGGATAAAAGAACGCAACCTGTTGAAAGAGGTTATCCTTTAGTGGATGATTATACCTTTAGAATGAAGCTACCTGAAAGTTATAAAATGGAAGAATTACCAGCTGATTTGGATATTTCATTGCCAAATAATGCTGCAAGATATACTTTTAAAATCATCGAAAAAGATGGCTATCTAGAATATAACGCTCGTTTGGAATGGCTTGGAGTTTATTACGAAGTAAGTGAATTCGAGGCTTTGAAAGATTTTATGGAACAAGTCGTAGAAAAACAAACCGCACAAGTTGTTTTGAAAAAGAAATAGTTTGGTTCTTTGAAAATTTGGGTGGTAAACGATAAGATTTCGACTTTTTCAAAATCGTTATTTGTGTTGATGTGCTGCCGTGCCTATCCCGATACCTCGGCGGTTGATGGTTACACAAAAACTTGTAATCAATTCTGATCACCCAAATTGTCAAAAAACCGATTAAAACAATAACCAATAATCGACCTATTGTCTAATTTTAAACATTCCGTCATTATGGGTTTGCTCCAGTTTGTCTCAAGCTTTTCGGGATAAACGGAATCAAATCTATCCTGACGGAATATTTGACAATCAATGATAACTAGCTTTTCTGTACAACCTAAATCCTAATTAATTAATACCTTTTTTTTAATCAATATCAATTTAATTTTCCATGAAATACATTCCTATTTTATTTCTATTATTTAATACTGTTATTCAAGCACAGGATTTTCCTTATTGGAACGATATTTCAGAAGGGAATTTAGAGATGACGATTTATGAAAATGATACAATTGCAGCGGCTGTCGTTTTGGTCAATTATGGTAAAACACGATTTAAAATCTACAATGATAATTCCTGCTTTATGTACGATTATCATTACCAAATTAAGATTTTGAAAAAAGCAGCATTTAGCCTCGCTGATGTTAGTTTGTCATTTTCAAAAAAATATCCAATTCAAAACCTGGAAGGAGTTACACACAATTGGGAAAATGGAAAAAAGGTTTCTACAGCAGTAACAGATATTTTTGAGACCAAAGTTTCTAAATACAATCGAAAAAAAAGTATTACGTTTAGAAATGTAAAAGTCGGTTCTGTTATCGAATATAAATTTTCGATTCCTCGACCTCGTATCGTTGCACCAAGAGAATTTCATTTTCAAAATCATTATCCTGTAAAATTCAGTGAATATCATTTTGCGTTTCCGAGTAATTATGACTATAAATTGATTTCACCTAAAATAGAATTTTACGAAAAAGGTGATACTGGTTATGTCATTCATCCTAATGGTTATCAACCGATTGGAATTGCAGAATATTGGTGGAAAACCAGAAATATACCAGCACTAAAGGATGAACCTTATGTGAATGACGTCTGGTCTTACAGGCATCACATGAAAATGCAATTAACTCGTTATCGTATTCTAGGAACAAATATAGAAGAGGACTTTTTATCGACTTGGGAGACATTGGCCACAAATTATCGAGAGAATAAAGATGCCGGAAAAAGATATTTAAAATCAAAAAAGATAAAATACTTACTCCAATTTACAGATATACTACTATCCAAAAATTCATCTGATGAAGAAAAAATGATTCAGCTTTTTGACTTCGTTCAAGCACACGTAGAATGGACGGAAGAATATAATTTATATACCAATCAATCTTTTAAAAAGACTTACGAACGAGGTTATGGCAACAGTTCAGATATTAACTTAATGCTTTTAGCATTGTTAAAGCACTATGAAATTGAGGCAAATCCAGTGATGATAAGTACACAAGATAATGGCTATTTGATTCATACTTATCCCTTTATTGGACAGTTTAATCACGTTATTATTGCGGTCGAAATAGAAGGGAAAACACTCTTTTTAGATGCGATTAATCCAAGATATCCTTACGATGTTTTACCTTTAAATTCTTATAGCTCAAAGGGTTTTTGGATCGGAAATGACACTGAAAAATGGGTACATTTAGTATCAAGACGTTCTAATGAAGTTGCCATTATTAATATGGAAATCATGCCTGATGGACAAATCAAAGGAAAAATAGCTCATCAGTGTAAAAGTTATGCTGCCCAATATATTCGTACAAAAATTACGACTATGGGCGAAGAAAAATATCAACAAACTTACTTTAAAAAACCGATTACGAATTTTACGATTGATTCCATTAAATTTGATAATCTACTTGATAATAGGAAACCTTTTAATGAAGAAATAACGTTTACGATTAATGATGCGGTACAAATAAATGGTGATTTCATGTATTTCAATCCAATGTTAGATTTTGCAGAAATGGAAAATCCATTCAAAGCGGAAGAAAGACATTTACCAATTGAGTTACCTTATCTTTT
>CAWVWD010000569.1:0-3210 GCA_963933585.1 uncultured Saprospiraceae bacterium | reverse complement strand
CCAGCAGATTCACCAGTTTTAATTGTAAAATAAGGTGTTCCGTACCATCCACCATCTGTATCTCGTACATCAAATTGGAAAGCATCAACTTCTGCCTCTACTCCGGTATGTTGGTACGTCAAGTTCCCATTATCAACATCCGTTTGTGTGAAAGTAGAACCAATATTTAAAGCCGTTCCGTTCAGCGTCAAAGTTCCTTTTGAGGTAGCGGAAAGCAACGTATAAGTCAATTCTGCTGCGGAATTATCGGTGTCAGTTGATAATAATAATTCAGTATTCAAATTTTGGCTTCCGCCAATAGCGATTTTTAGTGTATCATTCGTCACTAATATTGGGTCAGCATTAGAATTTTCTACGGCATAACAAACTTCTAATTCGTAACCTTGGAAACTTCCCCCACTACCATTTTCACTGTCAGTAATTAGCATCTTCCAAGTTCCTTGAGCACTTTCGCCATTGAAATTTGCTAAAGTACCTACAGGTTGAACATCTGTATTTACGGTATTTGTACACACAAAAGTAGCATTTGGAGAATCATCATTAAAGTCTAAAGTCCAAGTCGATGGGCCGGAGACGTTTTGGCATCTTGGCGACATCAACACCACTTCTGTTCCAGCAGGACTTCTTAAGGCCAAACTAATATCAGAAACTCTTTGATGATTGAATTTCGAATCAATTACATTAAGGCTTGTGATTTCTAAATTAGTTGGAATCGTCAAATCAGATTCATATGTAAATATGATACCACCAATTATACTTTTTTGCTCAGAACCGTCAAAGGTTTCACACGTAGAAAGAGTTGTCCTGAAAGCGTTTACAGTACTCCAATCACCTGTCTGACATTGATTACTTGCCTTTACTTGCCAATAATAAATACTGTAAGGATCTAAACCTGTAACCAAATAAGAAGTTGTTGAAATATTTGTTGCAGATTCAATAATATTTGTAAAATATGGTGTGTCCGAAACTCTAATTTCGTAAGTATGAATTGCTCCACCTGGTGCTTCCCATTCTAATAAAGGTGTTGTAGGTACATCTCGATCGCCATTTATTGGTGATGTAATGTTTACGATAGGCTCGTCAGATGAATAAATGGTTAGATTCAGTATTTGTGTTTGATTGCTACTATTACTGTTTATTTGAATCGTAATAGGATACAAACCAGTTATTGTATTATCCGTATTCGTAATATTTACTCGTACCGTATCACCTGGTATTGCAGGATTTGAATTAAAATCAAGAGTCACACCATTTGGAATACCTGAAGCTATTAAATTGACATCGTCTGAATAATTTAATAACGAAATTAATGCAAATGAAAATGTTGCATCTGTTCCAGCACAAACTGTTTGTTCATCTTCTAATGACCAGACTATATAATCAGGAGTCGTTGGTGCCTGAATCGTAAAATTCTGATCAGAAATATCAAAGAAAATATTATCGGCAGCTTGTACTTTTATTCTGGCTTGATTCGTCGCAGAACTTAAAGGAACTAAAGTCGCATAACTTCCTGTATTTGGTACATTTGTCGCTAAAGTATAAGTGTAAGTATAACCGCCATCTATAGATAATAAAATATCAACTTCACTACAATTTACCGGTGCAGCGTCTGTATTTGCAATATCCCAAGTCACCTGACCAATCGCACCTTCCGTCCAAACGGTTTGATTTGTGTTTGGTTCGGTTACTAAAAATGGTCCTGCACTTCCAGCTACTGAAAAGTTAATTACATCGTAAGTAACACCTCCGCCGCCAGGCTGATTGTCACGAGCCGTTAATCGAAACTCTAAATTCCGAGCGACATCGGGCAGAATTTCTCCCATCGTTTGTGCATTATTTACAATATCCGAAATCTGTGGAAAAGTACGTGCAGGAATATTTACAGGAGAAAAAGAACGAAAAATAGGTGCGTTGCCTGATGGTGAATTTGGAGCACCTTGAGGGCCCAAATCATGCTCTTCCCAAGCGTAAGTCATCGGATGATTATCTGGATCAGTTGCTGTTCCAACTAACTCAAAAGGAGTTGATTTTGGAATAGAAAATCCGCCAGTTCCTGCGGTCACAACCGGTGCACTATTTCCAGTATTTGTTATATTAGGACAGTTATTTCCATTTCCTTGTGTCGAATAAGCGATGATTTCATCAAAACTATGTGTGTGAAAGTAAGCATCACTATTATTCGCTGTATTTTGACCTGCACAAATACCTGCGTAAGCCATAATCGTCGTTCCACTTCCTGGCTCATAAGCGGCACTGTTTGCAATATTAAACGTACAGCTTCCCGAACTTCCATTAAATGTATGATTACCACCAAACTGATGTCCAATTTCGTGTGCGACATAATCAATATCAAAAGGGTCGCCAATCGGTTGTGAAATTCCCGTGACGCCTCGACCTTTACTATTATTTCTACAAATTACGCCCAAACCTGCCAAACCTCCAGCTCCTGTGCTAAAAACGTGTCCAATATCAAAATTATTTGTACCAATGATATTTGTAATTTGAGCTTGACTTTGACCAATTAATTGGCCTGTATTATCATTGCTAAAAGGGTCAGTACTCGAATTTAAAAATATTAGTGAATTATTATTGGCCACTAAAATCAACCGAACGGCTACTTCATTTTCATAAACACCATTTACTCGATTCATGGTCGTTGTCATTGCAGAGGCAACAGAGTTGACTGTTCCACCGTGAAATTGAGCATATTCGCCGGTACAAGCCAATGCTAAACGGTAGGTTCTTAATTGTTCTCCGACAGATTTATTTTGATTTAATCTTGGTAAATTTTCCTTGAATTTTACCCCGCTTATTTCATCATCCAAATCACATTGGAAAGATTTTGTAGTTACAAAGTGTTTTTTGTAATAAGAAATATATTCTGATTGTGTTTGAGAATTGTAAGGATCAATATATGACCAGCTCCCGGCAGTAATTATCATTGCATGAAAACCTTTATATGTCCAATCGAATCGAACGGTTGCTGTCGGATCATCAATTCCTTTTCCGAGATAAGTTTTAATTTCTGGTAATTGTACTGCTAAACCGGCTTCCATAATTGGTGATTCTACGATAGAAAATCGTTGTATCGTTCCATCTGGCATTGGTAAACTGATTTTGATAGAAGATTTATTGACATTGTCTTCCATCGGAGCCGCTGCTAAATGCTGCTTTAAGTCATCAATATTCAACTTTACAGTACGATACTGT
>CAWVWD010000568.1:0-3231 GCA_963933585.1 uncultured Saprospiraceae bacterium | reverse complement strand
TGCGTAATGTTCCATTGTGACGCACAGGTCATGGCAAAAATGGCTATCAGTGAAAGGATAAACCAGAGGTTAAAATTTTTCATAGGAAAGTGGTTCTGTTTAAAAAATGTTATATTTTTAGAATGTGTTTAAAACAAGATAAAAATATTTTTTATATTTCGCCCCCCCTATAGGTTATTTTTTATTTATGTACTTTTTTAGGAAGTAATCCACACAAAAGCCGTCATTTCATTACGAAATGACGGCTTTTTAGTTTTTTTATCACAAAGAAAAACCACTCCAAAATCTCGTTGCTCGTCTTTCCTCCTTCGTTATTTCAACCCAATTTCTCTCAATCGTTCCTCCAAATATTCTCCAGCCGTAATCGGTTCATACCGTAATGGAATATCTGCGGTAATACAATCTTTCAAGCAAGTCAAATCCATATCGTGTTTTGGATGCAAGAAGAAAGGAATCGACAAACGAGGTGTGTGCCACAGTTCACGAGGTGGATTCACGACACGATGCGTGGTAGATTTCAAATAATCATTCGTCAATCGCTGTAACATATCACCGACATTTACTACGATTTCATTTTCCCCAGGAAGTGCATCCAACCAATTCCCATTCATATCTAAAACTTGCAAACCTCCTGCCGAAGCGCCAACTAATAAGGTAATTAAGTTAATATCTTCGTGTTGTTCAGCACGGATTGCGGAAGCTGGTTCTGCTGTAATTGGTGGATAATGAATCGCACGTAAAATGCTATTACCGTCCTTGATTTTATTCGTAAAATAATCCGTTCCAAAACCTAAATGAATACTAATCGCTTCCAAAAGTGCTCCTCCTGCCCTTTCGAATGCTTGATATAATTCATTGCCCGTTGAAGCAAAATCTGCATTTTCTGAAACCGTAATATTATCCGGATATATTTCTTTCATCGGATGATCCGCAGCTACGGTTTGACCAATTTGGAAAAACTCTTTTAAGTCAGCGACTTTTGATTGCTTCGCATGTTCTTTTCCGAAAGACGTATAACCTCTTTGTCCCGCTAAATCTTTGACTTCATATTTTCGCTTTACAGCTGTCGGAAGTCGGAAAAATTCATAAGCATATTCATAAAAATTATCAATTAATTCTTTTGAAATACCATGATTTATAACTCCAACAAACCCAACATTATGAAAAGCATTGCCTATTTTTTCTACAAATGCTGCTCTTTGAGCCTCATCTCCATCCACGAATGAAGCTAAATCTACTAATGGAATCGCACGATTTGACATAGTTCTTTTTTTAGTATTGATTAATATGTAATACGAAGTTACAGACTTTTGGAATTAAATGCTGGGAAAAACCAAATTCAAATAAGTGAATCACAAAACGCTTATAATTCAAAAAATGAACCTTTCCTGTCATTCCGACGAAGGTCAGAATGACGGACTTATTTTAATTTTTTGAAAGAAGCTAGCGTTTTATAAACAATCTATAGTACTCTTTTTTTAATGTAAAACAGCTATTTTAAAAGCAAATTTTTCTCTAACTTTCGTAAAAGGAACTTCTTGTAATTCTGACAATTCAATCCTATAAGCCACTCTTTTATTGCGTAAATTTTCGTCTTGTTCCACTAACTTTAGAAATACTTGATTTTCAGCTTCTGTTATTATTTTCGTTTCTAACTTTTTTACCAATTTTTCAGAACGATTTAATTCATTCATATTGGGAACGGATTGATGAATTAAATTCGTTAATTGTTGGATTCTTTACTTTAGTTGTTTGACAATTTTTGCTCGTATCAGCTGTATTCAGCTGCCGTAAAGTCTTGAGATAATTATGGCAGCTAAAGACAGCCGCTACGGAAATCACAATTTACTTGAGTTTGACAAAATTTGTCAAAAAACCGTTCTCTTTTATTTTTTGCTTTCTTTGCAGCAATTATCGTGTTAAGCTTACTTACCAACCATTCCAATTTGGACACTTTAAATTTGGAAAAACCTTATATCACATTATGAATATCAATTTCTGTTTGTATCGAAACTTTAAATCTATCAATTATTTTTAATGAAATTAATCAACTATTTCATAAAACGCAACTTTTGGAGTTAGAGTTCTTATTCCTTTTTAAGGAACGAGATAAATTATTCGTAATTTTAACATCAATACAACGAATAGAAAACTAATGACCTTATAATTACTACTTTCATAGGTTCTACCTGTGAATTGCCAAAAAGCGAATATTTTCAATATGGACAACATCATCACACGTATATTATTATTTCCGTTTTCATTACTATTCGGCATTGGCGTAAGCCTTCGAAAACTATTTTATAAATTGGGTTTATTGAAATCCATTCGGTTTGATTTTCCGATTATTTCAGTTGGAAACCTAAATGTCGGAGGGACAGGCAAATCGCCACACGTTTCTTTCATTGCTAAATACCTGAATGATTATATTAATGTCGGCGTATTGAGCCGAGGCTATAAACGAAAGACGACGGGTTTTCAATACGTTCAATTGAACAATACGGCGGAACAAGTCGGTGATGAACCGTTGCAGTTTAAGATTCGACATCCGAATATTCTAGTCGCTGTAAATGAAAGTAGAATGGTTGGTATTCAAAAAATGATTGGTGATTATGACAATCTTCAAACGATTGTGATGGATGATGCTTATCAACACATGGCGATTAAACCGAATTTGAATATTTTATTAACAGAATATAAACGACCTTATACAGAAGATTTTTTGTTGCCATCTGGTCGATTGCGAGAAGGTCGTTCGGGAGCGAAACGGGCGGATATTATCATCGTTACGAAATGTCCAAAAACAATGACGGAAAGTGACCAATTAATGTGGCAAAAAGAGATCAATCCGTTGCCAAATCAGCGATTGTATTTTTCTCATTACCAATATGGAAACCCGTATTATTTATTCAATCCGAAATACGTTTTTCCACTTTCTAGTAAGGTAGAAGCTTTGGTCTTTTGTGCGATTGCGAATACGGATTATTTAGAGGAGTATTTAGAAAATACCGTTGCGAAAGCTAAAATTTTAAAATTTCCTGACCATCATTATTTTACTAATTCTGAAATTGGAAATCTAAAGGCTCAATTCGATAAAATTGAATCAACACAAAAAGTAATTATAACCACAGAAAAAGATGCGGTTAGGCTTCGATTACACCAAGATTATATCATCGAGCATCAGTTACCAATCTTTGTTTTACCAATTGATGTCGATTTTTCATTCAATGA
>CAWVWD010000567.1:0-3243 GCA_963933585.1 uncultured Saprospiraceae bacterium | reverse complement strand
AAGGTGATTTTGAAGGATTTATCATCGTAATTACTGGTGGCTGTTTTGGCTGATTATAATTCAATCGAACCGTTTCGGAATCACTTCCACCTAAATTTTCTGCTATAATCTGAATATTCGTTCCTCCATTTGGAATTCTTGCTGCATATTTTACAATTCCATTTACGAAAGTAAAATTACTAACTGTTTTTCCATTATTCTTAAGTGTGATATCACTTTTGTTCGTTACATTTTGAACCGTTACTTGAACAGTGTAAGATGGTCTCTGTGAAGTATAAGGACTTACACTCGGATTCACCATTTTAATTACCGGCTTCTTAACCGTTGGAGGAACATTATAATTAATTTTCACCGTTTCCTTATCCTGACCATCAGCGTTTGTTGCTGTGATTTCAACGGTTGAACCATTATTCGCAATATCCATTTGATACGATAAAATCTGATTGTTAAATGTGAATCCTGTTACTAAATTCCCATTTACTTTCAAAATAATATTATTACGACCTTTCACATATTGTACTTTCGCCTTCAAATCAATATACTGTTTGGTAGAAGTATAAGGTGATTTTGAAGGATTTATCATCGTAATTACTGGTGGCTGTTTTGGCTGATTTAAGTTTAACTGTACAGATTCTTTATCTGTTCCATCACCGTTTCTCGCTGTAATTACTGCCGTTGTTCCACCATTTGGAATATCAAACTGAATTGCTAAAATTCCATTTTTGTAAGAGAAACTATTATTCGTTTTTCCACCAATAGTCAATGTAACATCGTTACGTCCTGTAATATATTCAATCTTCGCACGAAGGTTTACAAAACCGGTTGTTGACGTATAAGGATTTTTAGTTGGACTCAAAATTGTAATCACTGGTGGCTGAGCCGAAATCTGTGGTTTAGATACGATTTTTCCACCGGCTTTATCCGTTCCTCCTGCATTTGATGCAATAATTTCGAACGTATTCTCACCTCCATTTAAGTTCACCGTTACTTTGAAGACATTAGAAGCTGTGCTGTAACTGAATTTAGGATTTGATTGTCCATTCAATTTGAATTGGATATCATTTTGACTATTTACACCAGTTATAATCGCTGTAATAACTTCTGTTTTTGCAAACGTTACCAAAGGATTCGCTATTGGATTTTTCACCGTTACTTTCGGTGCTACTATCACCTCTTTCTTATAAATCACATTCACAAAATCGTTATCATCTCCACCGACATTCTGTGCAGATACTTCGATTGTATTATTCCCTTGAATCAATCTTACGTCAGCATAAAGTGTTCCTTTACTGTAATTAAATAATTTATTAGAACCATTTACTTTAAACGTAATTTCGCTTTTAAAATTTACATTCTGAATCGCTGCATAAATCTTAATATTTTCCTTATTCGTGTTATACGGACTTCCTTTTGGCGTCGTAATCGACACTTTCGGAGCAGGAGTAATAATCACTTTTCTCTTGAAAATAATCATCGTACTTGCGTTGTCTATTCCACCTTCATTATTCGCAGAAATCTTAACGGTATTCGCTCCTTCACGTAAATTAATTTGACTACTCAACCTCCCATTTCTAAAATCGAAATTTATTGGTTGATTATTGACGACAAACGAGATATTTCTTTTCTCCTCAATATTTTGAATATTCGCTTTTACGTTGAAATTATCATTATTCGTCTCAAAAGGATTATTACTAGGATTCGTAAATGTAACTATTGGCGCTTGAATAACCGGTTTCGTATAAATGATAGTACGAGTATCACGCACTTCACCACGATTATTTTTTACACTAATTTCAATTATATTACGTCCTTCTTGCAAAATAACATTAGAAGTAAATTTCTCTCTTGATAATCCAAAACCTGTATTCGTAAAACTATTTACAGTGTACCGAATATTATTTCTATCCGAAACATTTTTAATAATTGCCTCAATATTAATCGTATTATTCGATGTAGAAAAAGGATTATTTCTTGGATTCGTAATCTCTACTTCTGGAGGATCTTGTATTTGATTGCCATTATTTGCACCATTATTATTTTGATTTTCATAAATAAACACAACGCTTCCTTCAGCAGAACCGTAGTCATTCTGTCCATAAATGACAACTGTATTTTGACCAGCAGCCAAAGGCACTGTTAAAAAGAACTCTTCCGTTGCTGTATTAAAATCAAAATAATCAATTCTCTGACCATTCAATGTAACGGACACACCACTTCTACGACTTATATTTTTAATAGTCGCACGAATAGAACCCGTCGCAACACGAACCGTGTAAGGACTTCTATTCGGAGCAGTAATATCAATAATTGGCTCTTTACCTTTATTCTCGCCTAATGTCCAACGTAAATACAAAGAGGTATAATGATGTACATCATCCGCACGATTTGAAGTTTGATCAATCACAGCATCTAAATTATCTGCCATTGCCCAAGTCGCCTTATGTTCCAAACCAAAAGAGAAACGAGGCGTAAGCTGGTAACCAATACCTAAACCTAATGATGACATAATTGCCCCATTAATTCCATCGTCAAAACAAGTACCCGCACTTTCGTAAATTTTATCTCTCATGCTACGAATATCTCGACGAATCGCACCCTTAGATTGTGTCGTGTCAATTAGACTATAGTCATATATATTCGTTCCGTCCGTTTGGTCAATCATTGTATTATACACGCCAAGACCGATTCCAGCGAAACCTTGAACGACCCATCCGGTACGTTCTCGCAAACGATTCAAAGTAATTACACCTTCTAAATCCAATTCACCCATGGTTGTTTGGTGATTATGGAAAGCGTAACCGACACCGCCATTTGCAGTAGAATAATTACTTAATGCACTGAAGTCATTCGTATTATAAACCCTTGAATAACCTTGCCCATATTGACTAGATAAATATAAGCGACCTCTTACATCAACCGCAAACAGGCTATTTGGATTTCCGCCAAGGCGTTTTGCCAAATCCATTCCGAGGCCATAACCAGCTCCACCATTTACATCAGCGGATTGCCAAGACAAACCACTATTTAATCCAAAAGTCCAAGGATAATTATAATTATAATACGAATTTTGTTGCGCGAAAGCCGACGAGCCTAAACACATTAAAAGTGTAAAAAGGCCCAACTTGAGTATTGAAGTTTTCATAAAAATTTATAGTTTTAGTTTTTTTTTAAAAATTTGGTGCTATGACAACGATCAAATTCTTAAATTCAAATATAAAACATACTTTTAACAATTCGTAAATC
>CAWVWD010000566.1:0-3252 GCA_963933585.1 uncultured Saprospiraceae bacterium | reverse complement strand
TGAGTTTCAAAAGCATAGGAGATTCCGACCTTCGTCGGAATGACGGTCTTTATTTGGGTTTAGGATTACAAGCTATAAAATAAAAGTCCTGAAAGGACGAGAACATTAACACATGGCAACGCCATGTGAAGTCTAAGACTAACTAACAAAAAAATGGAGAAGATACAATCATACAAAGCAAAGCATAAAATCCGCATCCTAACATCAGGTTCGTTATTTGACGGACATGATGCAGCGATTAATATTATGCGTCGAATCATTCAGCGTTCGGGAGCGGAAGTGATACATTTGGGACACAACCGACCTGTTCGGGAGATTGTCGATGCGGCAATTCAGGAAGATGTGCAAGGTATTGCGATTACATCGTATCAAGGTGGTCACAATGAATTTTTCAAATATGCTTATGACTTGTTAAACGAACAAGGTGCCGGACATATTAAGATATTTGGTGGCGGTGGTGGCACGATTTTGCCTTCTGAAATCGAAATGTTGCAGGATTACGGGGTTACTCGTATTTACTCGCCAGATGATGGTCGTTCGATGGGTTTGCAAGGAATGATTAACGATTTGTTGGAACAGTGTGATTTCCCTGTTGGTGATAATTTCGATAAAGGAGCGGAACGCTTTGAAAATATTCAACGCCTAAATCCGACCGCAATTGCTCGAACAATTTCTGCAGCTGAAAATTATCCGAAAGAAAATGCGGAATGGATAACAGATTTGAAGGCAAAAGCGGAAGAAAGTAATGTACCCGTTTTGGGGATTACAGGAACTGGTGGTGCTGGAAAATCGAGTTTGGTCGATGAATTGGTGTTGCGGTTTTTAGCAAAATACCCAGAAAAAACGCTTGGAATTATTTCCGTTGATCCATCAAAACGTAAAACTGGCGGTGCATTATTAGGCGATAGGATTCGGATGAATTCCATTGCAAATGATCGCGTTTTTATGCGTTCCTTGGCGACTCGTCAGTATAATTTGGCCTTGTCGAAAGATATAGATAGTGCCATTTCGATTTTCAAATATGCTGGTTTTGACTTGATAATTTTGGAAACTTCTGGAATTGGTCAATCGGATAGTGAAATTGTGGATCACGCAGATTTATCGGTTTATGTGATGACGCCAGAATTTGGTGCAGCATCGCAATTGGAAAAAATCGATATGTTGGATTTTGCGGATTTGATTGTCTTAAACAAATTCGATAAACGTGGTGCTTTAGATGCGTTGCGAGATGTAAAAAAGCAATACCAACGTAACCGTGATTTGTGGCATGATGATGTAAACACAATGCCAGTTTATGGTTCGATTGCGTCGCAATTTAATGACCCTGGGGTGAATTCTGTTTTTAATCAGTTGATGAAACGTTTGGACGGTTTAGGACTCGGACGTTTTGAGGATCTTGGACAATTGGACGAAGGCGAAAGCAAGAAACAATATATTATTCCGCCAGCGAGGGTTCGTTACTTGTCTGAAATTACGGAGACTATTCACCGTTACGATAAGGAAGTTGAGGCACAAAGTGAGGTTGCCAGGAAGTTATTCGGTATTGAACAAACCTGTGAGGTTCTGAAAACTTCACAGGTTTCGGACGACCAGACCTTACAGGTTTTAGAAACCTGCAAGGTCTTGCAGCACAAACTCGAACAACAATTATCTTTAGAAAATAAAGATATCTTAGATAATTGGGAAGCGAAAAAAGCGACGTATCAAGGCGAACATTTTACGTATCAAGTGCGTGGAAAGGAATTCAAAGTAGAGAACTTTACCAAATCACTGTCGCATAATAACATTCCAAAAATCGCTTTACCGAAGTATAAAGATTGGGGCGAAATCCTAAAATGGAGTAAACAAGAAAATGTGCCCGGCGAGTTTCCATATACCGCTGGTGTTTTTCCTTTCAAACGAAAAGGCGAAGATCCAACTCGGATGTTTGCTGGAGAAGGTGGACCAGAACGAACGAATAAACGCTTCCATTATTTATCACACGGAACGCCAGCAAAACGCCTTTCTACGGCTTTTGATTCGGTAACTTTATACGGAAATGATCCAGATGTACGTCCAGATATTTATGGAAAAGTTGGAAATTCAGGGGTAAATGTAAGTTCATTAAATGATGCGAAAAAGTTGTATTCGGGCTTTGATTTGTGTAATCCGAAGACTTCCGTTTCGATGACGATTAATGGTCCGGCAGCAACAATCTGTGCTTTCTTTATGAATGCAGCGATTGACCAACAATGTGAATTTTACATCACAGAACATGGATTAGAAAGTAAGGTAGCAGAAGCATTTAAGAAAAATTATGCCGATAAAGGTTTGGAACGTCCAACTTATGAAGGTGAATTACCGGAAGGAAATGATGGTTTAGGTTTGATGCTATTAGGTTTGACAGGCGACCAAGTTTTAGACGCTGAAATTTATGCCGCACTAAAATCGAAAGCCTTAAAATCTGTTCGAGGAACGGTTCAAGCGGATATTTTGAAAGAAGATCAAGCACAAAATACTTGTATTTTCTCCACAGAGTTTTCCTTGAAACTAATGGGCGATGTGCAGCAATATTTTATTGATCATGCCATCCGAAACTTCTATTCTGTGTCGATTTCGGGTTATCACATTGCAGAAGCTGGCGCAAATCCGATTTCACAATTGGCATTTACACTGTCGAATGGTTTTACTTTCGTAGAATATTACCTTTCGAGAGGCATGGACATTAACGACTTTGCACCCAACTTATCGTTTTTCTTCTCGAATGGCGTGGATCCAGAATATGCGGTTATCGGTCGGGTTGCACGAAGAATTTGGGCGAAAGCCATGAAACATAAATACGGTGCGAATAAGCGTTCACAAATGTTGAAATACCATATTCAAACTTCGGGACGTTCGCTACACGCACAAGAAATTGACTTCAACGATATTCGGACGACTTTACAAGCCTTGTATGCGATTTATGACAACTGTAACTCGCTACACACCAACGCTTATGATGAAGCAATCACAACACCGACCGAAGAATCAGTTCGTCGTGCCGTCGCAATTCAGATGATTATTAATCACGAATTAGGCTTGGCGAAAAACGAAAATCCACTACAAGGTGCATTTATTATTGAAGAATTGACGGACTTGGTAGAAAAGGCGGTGCTGTTAGAATTTGATAGAATCACGGAAAGAGGTGGTGTTTTGGGTGCAATGGAAACAATGTATCAACGTGGAAAAATTCAAGAAGAAAGCCTGTATTACGAAACGCTAAAACACACTGGC
>CAWVWD010000565.1:0-3255 GCA_963933585.1 uncultured Saprospiraceae bacterium | reverse complement strand
GGGTGTTGCAGGATACTCATCTATTAAATGTTCGTCTGATCCGAGGATATTATTTGTCCAATCGTCCCAATCTAACGTAAATGGATAAGCCGTTTCTGCAATCACGACTGGATGATTATAGTTATCTTTTAGCAATTTTAAATTATTGGATAAAGCATCCAAATTCTTTCCATGCCACATCGGATAATAAGAAATTCCGATTAAATCGTAATCAATTTGTTCATTTTGAAGATTACTAAAAAAGTAATCTGCTCCATTTGTTCCAGCATAATGAATCATTATTTTACAACTATCAGAAGTCGCTCGAACAGCTGTGCAGGCTGTTTTCAGTAGTTCATAATAACTGTTTTGAGGTTTACCAATATTCCACAAAAAACCATCATTTGTTTCATTTCCAATTTGAATAAAATCAGGATTCATCTCTTGGACGATTCGCTGAGTATAATTGGAAAGACTATCTTTCATCGTGTCTAAATTCAAACCTTGCCAAGGAGCAGGAATCGTTTGACTTCCTGGATCTGCCCAAATATCCGAATAGTGAACCGTTAACCAAACTTTCAGATTAGCATCATGTACTCGTTTTGCAAATGTGTTGACTTCCGAAAAGCTCGAATGAGCAGAACTTGGCGAATGCCATAATCGTATTCGAATTGTATTACAACCCGCTTCTTTTAATATCGTTAAAGCATCTTTTGATTCCCCATCTTCATTATAAAAAGAGGTTGAAGTCGTTTCTATTTCTGGCAAAAATGAAATATCAACACCTCGAATATAATCGAAGGGAAGAGGTTCAGGCGTCGGTTCAGGTTCAGGAGTTGGTGTAATATTATCATTATTACACGCAAAAAATAAAGCTAAAATAAATAGGAAAAATATATATTTCATTGATTCTTATTTTAAAAAAGATTGATATTTTTACAACCGATTTTTTGATGGTGATAAAGTTAAAGTTAATTCAATGTCATTATTTAAACAAAGCATCTAATAATTCTTCTACCTTTCCAATCATATAAATATTGATTTTATAACGTTTCTTATCCAGACCTTTCGTATTGTATTTTGAAATAAAAATGGTTTCAAAACCTAATTTATCCGCTTCTTGAATTCGTTGATCAATACGATTTACAGCCCGAACTTCACCGGAAAGTCCGACTTCTCCAGCAAAACAAACATTACCCGGAATTCCGACATCTTCCAAAGAAGAAATTAATGCGGCGACAATTGCCAAATCAATCGCTGGATCATCTACTCTTATACCTCCTGCAATATTTAAAAATACATCAAACTGAGCCAAAGGTAAGTTGCAACGCTTTTCCAAAACAGCTAATAGCATACTTAATCGTCGCATATCGAAACCAGTCGCGGAACGTTGTGGATTTCCAAAAACAGCGGTACTGACTAAGGCTTGCGTTTCAATTAGCATTGGGCGTAAGCCTTCAATTGTTGCGGAAATTGCACTTCCACTGAGGTCGTCTTCTTTTTGAGAAATTAGTAATTCTGAAGGATTTGAAACTTCCCGTAAACCATTTCCCAGCATTTCATAAATGCCCATTTCAGAAGTAGAACCAAAGCGATTTTTAATCGTTCTCAAAATTCTATAGGTATAATGTCGGTCGCCTTCAAACTGTAAAACGGCATCCACAATATGTTCCAAAAGTTTAGGTCCGGCGATTGAACCATCTTTGGTAATATGTCCGATGATAAAAATAGGAATATTGGTTTCTTTAGCAAAACGCTGCATTTCTCCTGCACATTCTCGTACTTGTGAAATACTTCCTGGAGCAGACTCAATATAAGGTGATGACACGGTTTGAATGGAATCTAAAACAATCAATTGTGGTTTTATAGTTTGAGCATGTTGCAATATTTTGCTAATATTCGTTTCGGTTAGAATATAACATTCTTGATTTTTGAAACCAATTCTATCTGCACGCATTTTGATTTGTTCCTCACTTTCTTCACCAGAAATATATAAAACCCTCATATCTAACGACAAGGAAATTTGTAACATCAAAGTTGATTTTCCAATTCCCGGTTGTCCACCAATCAAAACCAACGAGCCACTCACAATTCCACCACCCAAAACTCGATTCAGTTCGCCATCGTAAGTTGGATAACGTTGAGTTATTCCAGTTTTTATATTTTGTAAAGGCGTGGGTTGCGGTGTTTCACTTCTATGTTTGCTACTTCGCCAGACCTTCTTTTTTTCTTCGTTTGTATCTGGCGTTTTAGAAATAATTTCCTCTGTATAAGTGTTCCATTCGCCACAAGCGGGACATTTTCCTTCCCATTTTGCAGATGTATTTCCACAACTTGTACAAGCGAATACTTTTTTAATTTTTGCCATATTTTTTTGAATGATGAATTATAGGTGAGGAATTATAAATTTCCATATTATTAACGTCTTTCCGTAAAGATAAAAGACTTTTAATATAGATTTGATGGATTTCTGAAATTTAAAACAGAATTCGCATTAAAATATTTTTACCTTTAAAACGTATAGAAGATTAAACTTTTTGAGTTATAAAAAGTCAAAATATCCGAATAAGGGAATAAATTATCTGTTTCCCGTTCCTTAAGTAAGCATACTTCATAAATCTAAATCATTTGCAGGTAGATAAAGTTTCAGAAGGGGAATTACTCGAATTACTTCAAAATGAAAATACGAAGGAAAAAGGTTTTCGTATCTTGGTATTACAATATCAAGAACGATTGTATTGGCATGTACGTAGAATTGTAAAAACCCATGAAAATTCGGATGATGTCGTTCAGAATGTCTTTATTAAAGTTTATAGAAATATTAATAAATTCAAAGGCGATTCAAAACTCTATACTTGGCTATATCGGATTGCTACCAACGAATCCTTGACTTTTATCAAACAACAACAACGACATTCAACGGAAATGATTGATAATCCGGATTTCAATCTATCGGAACGCCTGACTGCAGATACTTTTTTGGAAAGTAAAACGATTCAAAACATCCTTCAAAAAGCAATCGAACAATTACCTGAAAAGCAAAAATTAGTTTTTAATATGCGATATTTTGAGGAGCTATCTTATCAAGCTATTTCCGAAATATTGGGTACTTCCGAAGGAGGACTGAAAGCCTCGTATCATCATGCAGCGAAGAAAATTGAGCAATTTGTGAAGCAGAATGTAGAATTGAATGGATAGTTTTACGTCATATTAACTTTCGCCCTTAGTAGTAAGTCAAGTTAATCATGTCGGTATTTTTTGACAAAATATTGCCGA
>CAWVWD010000564.1:0-3284 GCA_963933585.1 uncultured Saprospiraceae bacterium | reverse complement strand
TTAATGTTTTAAATCCATCATTCTGCTAATGAGAAAAGATTTCGGAGCAATAAAATGATAATTTTAAATTCTTTATTTGAAAAAAACGTAATAATTAGATCTTAAATTCCAAATTAAATATCGTCAATTAAAGGATTTTTGATATTAATCGAACGATGGTTCTAAGTTTATCCTTTCAGCTTACTTTTCTTAAATAAATGATATTCAAATCACTGACGTATCAATGTCAAAACTTTCACTTCTAATAAATTTTTCAATAATGCCTTTTTCGTTTGGTAACTGGTTTCTTTAATAATCGTTGATTCAAAACCGTTGAAAGGAACAACGTAACTTTGTTGCCAAATGACATTGCCATTTTTATCCATTCGTAAAGCAATATATTTATGTTGAATTGATAAAGTCGAGTTAGGAGAACACATTTATTATTAGACATTCGCAAGCCAGTCGTGAAGGTAATGCCTTCGTTTGGACGGCCGAATGAATTTGACCAAACTTCATTGCCTAAAGAATCAAATCAAGTGACAACTCCCAAAGGTATCGTATTCGCTAAACCAATAAATCCATCTATTTTAATATTTAATAATTTCCTTTTTATCGTATCCATACGGTCTAATGAGTTAATAAGTACTCGAAAAGTATATTTGAATAAGACATATATTATATTAGTTTCACTGAATTCACAGGCATTTTTTTTATAGATTGATTCGTATCAATTCCTAATAATCGCTCCAACTATTAGTACATTTTTTTGTTACGCTGTAATATTTTCGTCCTCACAAAAAAGGAATTATGGGTTTTAGATTTCTTATTATTTTAATGATTTTTTTGAATAATACAATGAACGCACAAGAGTTAGAATCTTATCGTTGGGAAAATAGAATTGTCTTAATTATAACCAATAACGAAAAGGCTGAAAAATATCAAAAGCAATTGGAATTACTTGCCTCTGAATCAGGTTTGGAGGAACGAAAATTAGTTATTTACCAGGTAATGCCAAATCAATTCACACTTGGATTGAAAGGTTTACCTTGGATTACATCCTCAAAGCTCTATAAAAAATATCGTTCTATTGATAACGGCTTTGAGGTTATTTTAATAGGATTAGACGGAACTGTGAAGCTACGACAAACAGAAATCCTAAGTACTGAAAAATTATTTTCGACAATAGATGTCATGCCAATGCGACGTGCAGAATTAAAAAGGCAAAAACGATAGTGTCTTATTTAATTTTTCACTTCTTCTCGTGTTCCTTTAATATTTCTATATCAATGATTTGTAACACTTTTTCATGTGTACTTTCTAAGATAACTGGCGGAGCAAATCCTGCTGCATAAGCCTCTTTCCAACGCAACGCACACAAGCACCATTTGTCACCCACTTTTAAGCCTGGGAAACTATATTCTGGTCGAGGAGTCATCAAGTCATTACCCAATAACAAAGTGAATTCCAAGAACGCCTCCGTCATTTCTGCACAAACAACGTGCGTTCCATAATCTGTTGGTCCAGTTTCACATTTGCCATTTCTATAAAATCCTGTCATCGGATTGGTACAACAAATTTGTAAGGTATCGCCTAATACGTTTTTACTTTTTGTTTCGGTTGTGCTATTGTCAGAGTAACTCATTCTAATTATTATGGTTGTTAATATTAAATATTTAAGCAAAAGTATAATGTTACAAGTATCTACAAGTAATTTTTGTTTTAGTTAGTTGCTTATTTTTTCAAAAAGTTAGAATAAGTATAAAGAGAATAGTGCCCTAAATCAAAAGTTATTGATGGTTAAACCGTATCGGTTTTAAAAATCGACACGATTTCTAGTAAACAAAATAAGTATCAATGAATTTTGAATAATTACAGTAGTTTATCGTTTAGTCAAATGCTTTGTTTTAACGGTAAACTACTTTTGAACACTCTTGAAAAACATCAAAAAAATTGTCCTAAACGTTATTATCACTACATTTCTCTTGCTTACAAGTTCAAATCACCGGACCATTCAATTCCCCACAAAACAGGCAATACAAAGTAAACCATCAAGGAAATAATGATTATTGAGATAATATTTAACCAAACCCCAGCTTTGACCATATCTGGAATTCTCAAATAACCAGAACCAAAAACGACCGCATTTGGTGGCGTTGCAACGGGAAGCATAAACGCACAAGATGCCGCAACAGTAGCACCAACCATTAATAAATATGGATGCACATCAAGGCTAACTGCCAACGGTGCTAATATTGGTAAAATCATAGAAGTTGTCGCCACATTTGAGGTGATTTCCGTCAAGAAATTCACCGCAGCGACTAAGATAACTAAGATTAATGCAATTTGCATTCCTTGTAACATCGTCATTTGGCTACCAATCCATTCTGCTAAACCAGTGACTTTAAAACCTTGTGCTAGTGCTAAGCCACCTCCGAATAAGAGTAAGATTCCCCAAGGTAATTTGACGGCATTTTCCCAATCCATAATTGTTGGTTTTTCTGGATTTCTTGTTGGTAATAAAAACAATAGAATTCCACCAATCATGGCGATAATCGTATCATCGATTGCAGGTAAAAAGCGTTGCAAAAAGAATGATCGACTTATCCAGGCCATGGCAACCAAAACGAAAACGACTAATACCGTTTTTTCTTCGTAGGATATTTTACCTAAATGCTTAATTTGGCGTTGGATTTCTGCTTTTCCACCAGGAAATGCTTTTTGTTTAAACGAAAAAGCAAATCGAGTTAAATATTGCCAAGAGATAAAGAGCATAATAATCGAAATTGGTAAACCAAATATTATCCATTGCGAAAAAGTAATTTCTATCCCATAGGTTTCTTCTACAATCCCTGCTAATACCAAATTTGGCGGTGTTCCAATCAATGTTGCAATTCCACCAATCGAAGCACTATACGCGATTGCCAACATTAAAGCTTTGCCGAAAACTCGATTTTCATCTGCGATGGTATGTGGATTATCTTTCAGCTGTGCGACAATCGCCATTCCAATCGGCAACATCATTACGGACGTTGCAGTATTTGAAATCCACATGGATAGAAAAGCAGTAGCGACCATAAAACCTAAGATAATGCTACTGATATTTGTACCAATGAGGTTGATGATATTGAGCGCAATTCGTTTGTGTAAGTTCCAGCGTTCGATGGCAATCGCTAAAATAAAACCGCCAATGTAAAGGAAAATATATTTGTGTCCGTAAGAAGCGGTCGTTGTTGCTAAATCCAAACCGCCTGTCATTGGAAATAAAATAACGGGTAAAAGGGAAGTTGCCGCAATCGGGATGG
>CAWVWD010000563.1:0-3288 GCA_963933585.1 uncultured Saprospiraceae bacterium | reverse complement strand
ATTGAAGCCAGTAAGGGGTGTCTTGTGTTGCGGTGATAATCGGCGTGGTTTCGCCTGTACTCCACAAATAAGTGATATTTGCTTCGTTATAAGTTCCATCTACTGGAATCGTTGTGCTGTAACAAATCGAAGTATCTGTCCGCAATTGTGGCGTTACGTGATTATATAAAACCGTAATCGTATCAAACGTTTGACAACCATTTGTATCCGTTAATTCGACATGATAAACACCACTTATATTACTATTCACAATAAAAATAGAATCGGTCGACCCATCTTGCCACAAGAAACTGCGTTTGTACGGTTGGTAAGCATTTAAAACCAAAGAATCGCCATGGCATAAAATAGTATCTACGCCTAGATTTACCATCGGAATTGGCGGAGCAAAAAGCTCCATCGTGTCCTTACTAATGCAAGTATTTGCATCGGTATATTCTACATCGTAAAAACCAATTGTATTGGTAACGAAAGTTGAAGTCGTTGTGGCATCTTGCCACTCAAAACCACCTGTGGTATAATTGGGGTAAATTGTAAAAGTCGTGCTATCGCAGACGTACATTAAATCAATATCTAAATCAACTTGTGTAATCGGATGTTGTCCAATGACAATCGAATCCGTACCAACACAGTTAATCGAATCCGTTAATTGAACCCAATAGATACCGGGATTGATAACGGTCAAAGTTGGATTGGTCGAACCATCTTGCCAAATATAAGTCATATTATACGGTGTCGCATTCAACACCAAAGGCGTATTATGACAAATCATGGTATCAATTCCGATAAACGGAATGACTTGATTTTGTTGAACAATAATGGTATCGTAAGCGTGGCAAGTGTGCCAATTTTCCGCTTCTACGATATACGTTCCGGCAACGGTTGTACTAAATGTCGCATTGGTTGAACCATCCTGCCACAAGTAACTCACCACATTTGGAATCGTTGCATCTAAGAAAATTGGTTGGTTTAAACAAACGGTCGTATCGTTTCCTAAATTAATAATCGGAATATCTGGTACAATTAAAACCATCGTATCTCGACTCACACAGCCCCATAGGTTGGTAAATTCTACCCAATACGTATCGGTCGTTGTTGGTGCGATAGTCGTTGTTGTTTCACCTGTTGACCAAAGGAAAGTTCCTTCGGTTAGGTCGGGTGTAATCGTGAAAGTTGTGCTATCACAAATAAAAACTTCGTCAGCAGGTAAAGAAATTGTTTGGTAATAACCAATATAAATATCTGAAGAATCCATACAACCGATGCTGTCTGTTATGGTTACAGAATAATATCCAGTATCCAAAGCGGTCAAAATTGCGTTTGTAGAACCGTCCATCCATTCGTAAGTCATCAAAGGTTGCGTTGCATCAAACGTTATGGTTTGCCCTTGACAAATCACCGTATCATTTCCTAATTCAATTTGCGGGTTAAGAATATTTATATTAACGGTATCTTCTAAAACACAGTTATATGAAGTCGTTTGTACGGTATATTGTCCGGGTTGTGTCACGTTTAGAAAGCGATTGGTGCTCCCATCATTCCACAAAAACGAAGAACCATTTGACCCTCCGTCTAATTGAATTGGTGAATTTTCTATACAAACTGTTTTATCTTCACCCAAATTTAAAGTGCTATAACTCGAAAAATAACCATATGCTGAACTTGCTCCAATCGCATTTAAAATTCCTAAATGAAACAAGCCTGAAGTGTTTTCAATTTTATTACTTCCGACCGGTGCTTGTGTCGTGGATAAATTGACCCTTGCACCGACCCAATTTGGATTACCAGGGATAGGAAAAAAGTTAGTAGCCTGTAGAGGGGCAGCCAAACCATTAACCAAAAAACTGCCTTCGTTTCCGACCGTTGTTGCGACCAAAATCGTAAATGTTCCGGAAGCTGTCCGCACAAAACCAACGTTATCCGAGCCTGTACATTCTATCGGAGGTAGTAAAGCATCTGCCATTTCACTACTATTTCCGGAAAGGTGCAAAACATAAACAGGTTTATCTGCGGTCAAATAAACGGCACTTCCAGTAATCGGGTAGGACTGAAGTTGTCCTGCGTTAATGTTTACGGTAGCACCAACATTCCCATTCAGATAATAAGTTGTATTGTCTTCTGTTGCGACTACATAAATCCGCTCATTCGTTGCCCAGCCTTTTATGGCAATATATTCAGTTCCCAATATATTCACAGGCACAATCTGATCTCCAATTAAATCAAATGCACCATTACTAAATAAGGAGTCATCACTATGCGTAACCGCAATCGGTTTATTTGAAGTGATTTTTGAACCTGCTAATGTTCCTAAAGCAGAAACATTCGTCCCAACACAAGAGAAGGTTTCGCCCTTATCTAGGGTGATTACAAAAGGTATATTAGCCGCATGACCCACTAAATTTCCCGAAGGAACAATGGTAACTGTTGTATTATTTTCAGAGGCAACAATGTCAAATGCAGGTGTTCCAATTTGATTCGGAAAGGTATTTTGTCCAGGTAAATAGAAAAATTGCCCCAATGCATTGCTTCCTTTTAATGGAAATATTTCAGGGTTATTCGTATTTGCAACTTCATAATAAGCCGTAATTGGCATAGAAGATAGAATTTGAATTCCTTTATTTAAAACGATATTGGCAGGTTGATTTTCTAACAATACTTTAAAATTCGTTAGATTAATAGAAACAGTTGTATTCGCGGGAACCGTTTGAGTCAGTGCTATGCCTCCTGTGTTTGCAGGTTGTCCAATCGTCACTATTGCGTCTTGAGTTTGTGCCGTAATTCTCAAAAAAATTGGAACGTCCCCATGTCCTGCATCTACTTCTGGAGCCACAAACCAAAACTCGTTGTCTGCTTGACCAAACGACAAGCTGTAAGCTATTAAAATAAGTAAAGTGCTAAGCGTAATTTTTTTTGTCATAATTATGATTTTAAGCATAAAGGTAAATAATTCGTATCCGCTCACCGAATCCGATATATAAAATACGACTTATTTAACACGATGCGGCAACTAATTGACCGTATCAGGCGTGATTTTTTCGGTAGTGATTTTTCGGAGTAACTCCATGAGGTCTCGGGACAAGCAATTCAAGTATTGGTACACATTAATATTATTTTTTTCCACGTACCAACGATTAAATAGAAAGTTGCTAAGTTTTAAGCCGCTTGATGAAAACCGGCAAATAAATGCGTATAGCTTAGAATATGACAACCTCAGCCGCTTGGAAAGTGCAGACTATATCGAAATAGACGACAATAATCAAATCGTAACCGCATCGCAAGATGGCTACAATA
>CAWVWD010000562.1:0-3296 GCA_963933585.1 uncultured Saprospiraceae bacterium | reverse complement strand
CCTTCAAATATGAAAATAATATCCTTACCACAAGATCTAAACTTAACAAATACGGCTTCTATACAATTATACGATTATCGGATTTATAACTCTTTACTGCGAAGTAAAATCAGTTTAACCAAAAATACCTTTAGCTTTCTGAGAGAGGGCACAAAGGAAGTCGTGGCCAATGATAAGCCGATTTCCATTGAAAATAATCACTTTTTAATCATCAAATCTGGCAATTGCTTGATGACCGAAACCATTTCTAATTACCAAAAAACGTATCACAGCATTTTACTATTTTTTACGGACGAAATGCTTTTGAATTTTATAGAAAAATATGAATTTGAGTTTACTAACGCTAAAACAATCAATTCCTTTGTCGTTTGTGAATATGATAAATATATCAAGCACTTTGTCCAAAGTCTAGAGCATATTCACCAACTTAATCAGCAAGTTCAAACTCAAATTTTGAAAGCTAAATTTGAGGAAATCATGGTTTATTTAGTTCAAAAAGAAGGCAAAGACTTCTTGAATACTTTACTCAATAATCAAGATGACAACTCCCTACGATTGACAACGATTGTAGAAAATAACAAACTTAAAAAATTAACCTTACAAGAACTCGCTTTCCTATGCAATATGAGTATATCGACTTTCAAACGAGCATTCATCAAACACTACGAAGAAACACCCATCAAATGGTTTCAAAACAAGCGTTTGGAACATGCCGCCTTCTTATTACGAACTCAAAAAAATCGTCCAATAGAAATATTCGAAGCAGCAGGTTATGATAACTTTTCAAACTTCGTCCAAGCCTTCAAAAAGAAATATGGCAATACGCCAAAACAATTTCAATTACAAGAAATGAACTTTTAGCAATACTTTTTGAACCTTAACCGCCTTAATATCCTTTCGAAAACATAGACTTTTGCATTAAATAAATAAGGAGTTACTAATCATTAAAAATAAAAAATAATGCAAAAATCTAATTTCATTTTAGTCGTACTTTTACTATTAAGTATCAGTACATTCGCACAAAAAAACTTCACTTTATCAAGCGAAAATTTAGGCGGACAAGCGACAGAAACAGAAGAATTTAACGGATTCGGCTGTACAGGCGAAAACACTTCTCCTCAATTATCATGGGCAAATGCACCAGAAGGTACAAAGAGTTTTGCTATTACCATGTATGATCCTGACGCACCGACTGGTAGCGGCTGGTGGCACTGGGTTGTATTTGATATTCCTGCAAATGTGGATGAATTGGTAGCAAATGCTGGTAATTTAGAATTGGGCTTAACACCTGAGAATGCGATTCAAAGTATTACAAATTATGGCGTTGCCGGTTATGGCGGTCCTTGTCCACCAGAAGGTCATGGTTTACACCAATATATTATCACGGTTCATGCTTTGAAAACGGATAAATTGGGTTTGGATGAAAATACAAATCCTGCGATTGTTGGTTATTATATTTGGAATAATACATTGGCGAAAGCAAGTATTATTACGTATTACAAACGAGAAAAAGAAGCGGATAAGAAGTAAATAAATACTTCACTTATTATAATTTAAGAGTCGGACACTTCAAAAGCGTCCGACTCTTTTACATTCAAATCTCATTATTTAATCTCCACCTTATTCCCGCCAACCCAACTCTTCAACTCATTCGTATAATATAAATAAGCCGTAGAAGCAGGCGATTCATAATTTCCAGGAATGTCCGCTTTTAAATCTAAATTAATCACTCGAACTTCTTCCGGTCGCATCTGACGATAATAGAAAACGACATTATTCCCGATGATTTCATAGAAGTCAATATTTTTATTTTCTATCAACTCTTTCAATTGCCACGGTTGAGCAGACAAACCTGCTGGTAAACCAATAATCGCCAAAGTCATGGGTTGACCGTCTTTGGTTTTATTCGTAATCGTTGTGGTTAAACGATTCGTTTCGCCCATTTTTACCGTTTTGTTTGCTAATTTCACGTCCAAACCGATAACACAAGTTTTCGAAGTCGGTGGCGTTTTGCAGTTGTAATTCACATTTAAAGCCGTTGGTAAAGCCGTTTTTGCACCGATGAATTTTACAGAAACGGTTTGTTTTCCTGCTTTTAAATGTTTTTCTAAGTCTTTAATCATGATTTTTTCTGCTCCTTTTTCGTAAGTATGACGAGCGACTTCTTTATCATTTACCAAAACTGCAATTTGACCACTTTCATCTGTGCGTTTCATAAACTCAGCGTAATCCAATAAACCTCGTAATGCCAAAACCGTACTATTTGTATTACCAAATCCACCGTAACCACCTCTTGAATTTCGCAAGAAATCTGTACATTTACGAACACTTAACATGTGAGGATTTTCAGATTGTAACAAAGCCGTTAATGCCAAAGCTGCTGTTTCAATGCATAATGCATTTCCACTTGAACCAGGAGCAGATTTGTGATTCGCTTTAAATTCCCAAGCACCATTTTCCAACTGAATCGACATCAATTCTTCTAATACTTTTTTCGCTCTCGCTTTGTCACCGACTTCGTATAAAATATTGGCGGTCAAGCCTAATTGATACGGTTGTTTAGTTTGCATTGCGGTGTTATATGCAAAATCAATTTCCCTTTGTAAACCGTCAAATTTAGCTTGCGTCAACGCCCAAGTGATATAAATACTCATTGTCGCTTCATCCGTCAAACCGAACTCGTGCAAGGCTCTCGGATTGCGTCCAAAACCGCCTTTCCCATCTCTTCGGCTGAATAGCCAATTCACTGTACGCTTTACCATTGCTGCATCTACGCCATCATAAACCGATTGCATATCCACATATTCCATTAAACCGTAAGCCGTTAAACCTTCGTGCGCTGGGTCGCCACCGAACCATTCAAAACCGCCACTTGCCGACTCAAACGAAATCAAACGATTGTAGCCTTTTTCGATTAAATCTTTCGCTCGTGTGGTTAATGCAGGATTCGATTGACCAGTTTTGGTTAAATAATTTAAGACCAAAATATTCGGATAAGTCGAAGACGATGTTTGCTCAAAACAGCCGTGAGGTTCTCTCAACATTGCTTCCAAACCAGTCAACATTTCGCCCACAATACTTGGATAAGCCTGTAATTCTACTTCCAAAGAACCATCCACTAAATCCTCAATATTCACTTCAAAACTTTCTGTTAATTCGTTACCTGAAAAGGCTTTTGAAACAGGAAAACCTTTTGGAACAATCGTTATTTCTGTTTCCAATGCATCTTGAAAACCTTTGGCTTTGAAGCCAATTTTTAATATTTGTTTTTCAGAAAATGGAAATAACGTATTGAA
>CAWVWD010000561.1:0-3299 GCA_963933585.1 uncultured Saprospiraceae bacterium | reverse complement strand
ATTTTTAATACCTACGGCTCTCGAATGCGACCAAATGATGGACGAGCCTTACCGACTTTTTTTTCACAAGCGATGCAAGGACAAGACCTGACCGTTTATGGTGATGGTTCACAAACTCGGTCTTTTTGTTATGTGGATGATATGGTGGAAGGAATTTATAAGTTATTATTGAGTGATTATCACTTACCAATGAATATTGGTAATCCAGAAGAGATTTCAATTAATGATTTAGCCAAAGAAATTTTGGTAATTATTAATAATACAAATATTAAAATTATTAATAAAAGTTTGCCAATTGACGACCCTAAAGTTCGACAGCCCGATACTACAAAGGCTGAAAAAATATTAGGGTGGAAACCCAAAATTAGTCGTCAAGAAGGGTTAAAAAGAACTTATCAGTATTTCAAACAAATATTAAAATAGTAAAAACGTGGCTCAAGAACATATTCATCCGATTTTTGATAAATTGTTACAAACGGAAACCAAAGAAACTTTACTTAAACAACGGGGAAAAGTAATTTGGCTGATAGGTTTATCAGGCTCGGGAAAAAGTACAATTGCAGAATATTTGGAGGCAAAACTTTATGATGAAGGTTTTTTGACGCAAGTGTTAGATGGCGATAATATTCGGAGTGGATTGAATAAAAATTTATCGTTTTCGGATACAGATCGTTTGGAAAATATTCGTCGTATTTCAGAAGTAGCAAAATTATTCGCCAATTGTGGGGTAGTGACTTTAGCGTCATTTATCACACCGACTGAAGCTATTCGTCAGATGGCTAAAGAGATTATTGGGGAAGATAAATATATCGAGGTTTATGTTTCTACGTCGTTAGAAGCGTGTGAAGACCGAGATGTCAAAGGGCTTTATGACAAGGCTCGACAAGGGATTATTAAAAACTTTACAGGGATAGATTCGGTATTTGAAACACCCCAAAATCCTGCGATTATAATTCCAACAGAAGGGTTTACTGTCGAAGAATCTGTGCAGAAACTTTATGATTTTATCATCGAAAAAATTAGTTATTAAAATGAATTATCATTTATCACACCTAAGAGAATTAGAAGCGGAGTCTATTTTCATATTACGTGAAGTAGCCGCTCAATTTGAGAATCCTGTATTAATGTTTTCAGGCGGAAAAGACTCGATTTTAATGTCTTATTTAGCTTATAAAGCATTTTATCCTGCAAAGGCTCCTTTCCCTTTATTACACGTAGATACCGGGCATAACTTTGCAGAAACGATTGAATTCCGAGATGCTTGGGTGGAGCGTTTAGGTTTGAAGTTGATTGTTGGTTCTGTTCAAGACGAAATTGATAAAGGGTTTTTGAAAGAAGAAAAAGGAATTAATGCAAGTCGTAATGGATTGCAAGCTCCTGTTTTATTGAAATCTTTAGAAGACGGAAAATATGACGCTGCTTTAGGCGGTGCAAGACGTGACGAGGAAAAAGCTCGTGCAAAAGAGCGTTTTTTCTCTTTTCGGGATGAATTCGGTCAGTGGGACCCTAAAAATCAACGTCCGGAATTATGGAACTTATTTAATGGTAAAAAACACTTCGGAGAGCATTTTCGTATTTTCCCTATTTCAAACTGGACGGAATTAGATGTTTGGCAATACTTGGCATTAGAAAATGTGCCTTTACCAAACCTTTACTTTGCACACAAACGTAAAGTTTTTGAACGTGATGGTGTTTTATTAGCAGATACGCCTTTTATTCAGAGAAAACCTGAAGAGGAATTGAAAGAAATGATGGTTCGTTGCCGTACAATTGGTGATATGACTTGTACTGGTGTTTGGGAGTCAGAGGCTGATGATTTAGAAAAAATTATTGAGGAAGTTTCTGTGGCTCGTAAAACAGAGCGTGGCGGTCGTACCGATGATAAACGTTCTGAAACTTCAATGGAAGATCGTAAGAAGAAAGGATACTTCTAAGGATTGAAGACCAGAGTAAAAATCAAAATCAAAATTTCTAAAAATTATAATCTAAATATAAAATGAGCGAAACGACAACTGAATTACTACGCTTTACCACAGCAGGAAGTGTAGATGACGGAAAAAGTACGCTAATAGGTCGTCTATTGTATGATTCAAAATCTATATTTGAGGATCAATACGAGACTATTAAAGCGACCAGTGAGCGTCGTGGAGAAGAAGGGGTAAACTTGGCTTTATTAACAGATGGCTTAAAATCTGAAAGAGAGCAAGGAATCACGATTGATGTCGCTTACCGTTATTTTGCAACGCCAAAACGTAAGTTTATTATTGCAGATACGCCAGGACACATTCAATATACTCGTAATATGGTAACTGGTGCTTCTACCGCCAATGTTGCTTTGATTTTGATTGATGCCCGTCATGGAGTAGCGGAACAAACTCGTCGTCATGCGATTATTGCTTCTTTATTACAAATTCCTCATTTAGTCGTTTGTATTAATAAGATGGATTTAGTAGATTTTTCTCAAGAAGCTTATGATAAAATCCAAGATGACTTTGAAAGTTTTGCATCGAGATTAGATGTAAAAGATGTTTCTTTTATTCCAATTTCAGCTTTATTAGGTGATAATGTAGTAGATCGCTCTGAGAAAACGCCTTGGTATGAAGGGCCAACTTTGATGTATTATTTAGAAAATGTACATATTGCATCTGACCTCAACTTTATTGATACTCGCTTTCCTGTTCAATTTGTAATTCGCCCTTATACGGATGAGTTTCATGATTATAGAGGTTATGCAGGTCGTGTAGCAGGTGGTGTAATTAAAAAAGGCGATAAAGTAATGTTGTTGCCTTCCGGTTTTACGACGAAAATTGCAAAAATCGATACATCAGATGGAGAATTAGAGGAAGCATTCCCGCCTCAATCGGTTACTATTTTATTAGAAGATGACTTGGACTTATCTCGAGGAGATATGATTGTTCGGGAGAATAATAAGCCTACGGTAACACAAGATATTGAAGTAATGATGTGTTGGTTCGTAGACAAGCCTCTTCAATTACGTGGAAAATATACGATTATGCACACGACTCAAGAAGCGAGATGTGTCGTCAAAGATATTCGTTATAAGTTGGATATCAATACGTTACACCGTAACGAAGAAGATAAAAATATTGGTATTAACGATATCGCTCGCGTAGTGCTTCGTACTACTAAGCCACTTTTTGTAGATGCTTACCGCAAAAATAGAACAACAGGTTCTGTTATTTTGATTGATGAGCAAACTAATGAAACCGTTGGTGTGGGTATGGTTATTTGATAAAGTGAAATGGCGTTGAATTTTTTGGAATTCAACGCCAAATTAT
>CAWVWD010000560.1:0-3301 GCA_963933585.1 uncultured Saprospiraceae bacterium | reverse complement strand
ATCATGTTACATCAGAATTTTTGACGTTCACGGAAGATTACTTTTTGAAAATGAAGAACTCTTAAAATATGGAGAAAATATAATCTACTTAAATGAAGTAGGTTCTTTTAATACAGGTATCTATTTTATCCAATTAAGAATAGGGAACAAAATTTTATCTTCTAAACTAATAAAATACTAAGAGATGAAATATGTATTAACTACTTTCATCTCTATTATTTTATTAGGTTCATGTAGTTTTTTTCAGACTTCAAAAAGTGATGAAGGTTTAAGCTGTCGAAAATTTGAAAAATTTATAGTTGAAGCTTGGAAATATGATGATACCAAAAAAATCTTTGTTCTTGAAAGCGAAGATGCTAAATTTTTTAATAAGCATAAAACATGTTTATATGGAAAAAGTGCTAATGAAATCATTGAATTATTGGGAGAACCAAGTAAAAAAGGAGAATATGTATTAAGGTACTATACTGATGCACGTTGTAATAAAAAACCACAAAAATTTTGCGTATTGATACAGATAAAAATTGATAATAACACTAAAAAAGTCTTTAATGTTGTCAGTTCGGGTTACAGGAAATATTGAAAAAATAAAAAACGGATGCAGAACAAAAGCATAATCGGCCATTGTCGCCAAAAAGCGGCTACGGCGTTTTATGCGGACGTTGTGTGCCATTAAGTAAAAAAGAGTGTAACAAGAAAAATTAGCATCCTTAAAATCATCATATGTTACTTGCTTATTTTGATGTTTTCAACCATTGAATAATATCGTTTATTTACAGTAGATATAATCAACGACCTTTCTAAATCCAATCCTTCAATATCATCAATTCGATTGAATTCACGTAAATGCTTTTCACCCCAAATACTTAAATCAATAAGAATTGACGACACCTCAATCGCCTTCTCGGTAAGAAGATAAATATTTTCTTTTTTGTTGTTTGCCTGCTTTTGCTTGGTAATTAATTCATAAGAAGTCAAAAGTTTTAAACGAGAGGACAGAATACTTGGAGCAATCCGCTCGTCTGATAAGGAAAATTCTTTGAATGTCAGTTTATGATGCAATAGCATGTCCCGTAAAATCAGCAAAGACCATTTATCACCAATTATGTCTAATGTTGAAGCTATTGGGCAACTAGAACGGAAATTATTTTTCATTTCTTTAAATTTATTACTACTGTTTTGATAGTAATTTTTATATTTGCTATTATTTTAACAGTAAAAATAAATATTTTTCAATGATTAAACAAGATAAACTAACCAAAATCAATTTGTACGATAAGCTCAATGCTGCCTTTGTCAGCCTAATAACCCCCGAAATGACCGGGTTGAATAAAATCAGAAAGCAAAATTCCTACTCAAAAGAACCCACTTTAAAACGACCTTTTGAGATGCCTTTAGAATTTACCTCTATTAATGGGGTGAAAATAAGAATGGCAAAATCTGTTATTGATCGCCAGAATAAAGAAACAATTGTTCTGCTATCTGCCTTTCCACATACCATCATTGCATATTCGCCTATTTGGGATATATTAAAAAAAGAATATAACCTTTATACTTATGATTTGCCAGGATTTGGAGCAAGTGAAACGAAATCAGAATACATGTCTTTTGAGTTTCAAGGCAATTTCTTAAATTCATTTTTGACACATTTTGATATTGAAGATTCCCATTTAGTCGCTCCTGATGTTGGTATGGCAAGTGCATTATCTTATGTTATCAATCATAAGAACAAAATAAAATCACTGATGATAGGTGACGGACCTGCTGCATTACCTACATTAGAACCAAGCATTATGAAAAAAATGGTGTATTCAGGTTTTTGGCGGACTATGTTTATCATTGCAGGGAGTGGAGCTTTGGTAGAATCATCAAAGAATTTAGGAAATGTCAGATATGTTCCCAATAAGTATGAAATATCAGACTATAAAAAATCTCACAAAGGGAAAGTAGTCAACAATATGAAGTGGTTCAAAAAGTACCCTGAAGCGTTAAAGCATATTGATAAAAACCTAAAAAAAATCCAAATACCTACAAAAATATTTTGGGGAGAGCATGAAGCAATTTTGTATAAAGAAAATGGGATAAATCTAAACAAGCGGCTGCCTAATAGTGAACTTGAAATATTTAAAAACTGCGGACATTTTGTTTATCAGGATGATTACCCTAAATTTATTAGGTTGATTCAATCATGGGTCGAAAAGCATAAATAAACCAGCTATTCTCGGTTTATAAAAATTAAAATATGAATTTTGATAATTCACTGTCTAAAAAACCAAGAAAACCCCTCGTTGCGGACTTGACCCGCAATGACGGAAATTTTTAGTTTTTAGATGGTGAAAAATCATTATTACATAAAAAAAGTTTTAAACCGAGAATCGCTGTAAATAAACCCTTTTAAAAAATTGAATAAGTAAAATGTTTGATATGACAATTGACGCTGTATTGGTTTTTTTTAGAGAGCTGAAGATACGCAATGAATATTTATTTTATTTGGGTATCTTCTGTTTTATATTTTCCATCGCTTGCATAATTTTCACACAAACTACTACTACAAAAGTACACGAAATAAATGCTTGGTATAAGCCCTTTAAATTTACTGTATCTATAGGAATGTATTCTTGGACAATGGCTTGGCTATGTCATTATTTGCATAATTTTAATGTGATTCTATTTAGTTGGGCTGTAATTTTACTGCTTGGGTTTGAGCTAATTTATATTGCCTTTCAAGCATCAAGGGGAGAACTTTCGCATTTCAACTTTAATGCTCCTATTTATACTGTAATGTATTCTTTGATGGGGATAGCAGCGGTACTGATTACAATATACACGGCGTATATAGGATTCTTATTTTTCACCCAAAGTTTTCCGAATTTACCACCATACTACCTATGGGCGATTCGGATGGGAATCATAATTTTTGTTATATTTTCTTTTGAAGGAGCTTTGATGAGTTCCAGAGCTAGTCATAGTGTAGGAGCTATAAATGATAATTCGAATTTGTTAATTGTGGGTTGGAGCAAAACAGTAGGAGATTTACGTGTTGCTCATTTTATAGGAATGCATGCCTTACAAATCTTACCCCTTTTATCATTTTATATCCTTAAAAACACAAAAACTACGATAATTCTCGCTGTATTATATGGACTTCTTGCAACATCAACATTGGTGCAAGCACTAAATGGACAACCTGTTATTACTCAAGAGGGACAACAAAAAAATATAGAATGAAAGCGTCACAATAAATAAAGCTGCACATGGTATGGCAATACCAAATATGCAGCCGATGTTGAACGTAATCTTG
>CAWVWD010000559.1:0-3304 GCA_963933585.1 uncultured Saprospiraceae bacterium | reverse complement strand
TGCGATAATGGAAAAGGAGTACAACGAAACATTTAAATTTGCGGTTGAATTAATCGCATTATAACTAGAAATCATAACCGGTAGAAATGCCCAAAATGTGTATAATTCCCACATGTGACCAAAATAACCAAATGCAGGCGAACGGAATTTTTTATCTCTAAAAACGTTAAACAATACCGAAAAATCCATCTGTGGACTGACTTTTCTAAAAGGGCCATTTGGTACAAAAATCAACATAGACAAACCTCCTAAAACGGCTAAACCTGAAGTGGTAAATAAAACTATTTTCCAGTCTAAAAATGCACCAAAACCATTCAAAAAATGCGGAAAAGCAGTTCCTAAAACCAACGCACCAACCAAAAATCCTAACGATTTTCCCAAGCCTTTTTCAAAATAATCTGCTGCGATTTTCATTCCGACAGGATAAATACCGGCCAAGAAAAAACCAGTTAAAAATCGAAATAACAATAAAGTTGTCAGCGTATTATTTTCTAAAACAGTTCCTAAATTAAAAAGGGCACCACAAACTGCACTGAAAAAGAAGACTTTAGAAGGCGAAAAACGATCTGCAATTGTCAATAAAGCAAAGACTAAAGTTCCTGTAATGAAGCCAAACTGAACCGCAGAGGTCAAGTGTCCTAATGATTGTGCTTGTAATCCAAAAGTTAATACCAAATCGGCCATTACGCCATTCCCCGCAAACCAAAGCGAGGTACAGCAAAATTGAGCGATTACAATAATTGGTAAAATATGTTTTGGTACTTTCATCCGTTCAAATATTTTCCGTCAAAAAAAATCTAAAATTCTAATTGTTGCATAGAGGGGTTTAATAATAAGATGGCGTGTATTTATAGGAAATAATTTCAAAATAAGCTCTAAAAATTCAACAAACCCAACATTTTTTGTGAAATGTTTTTATTTAATTTAATGATTTGATATGAAAAGAAGCGATTTTTAGTGGTAGGTCAACCTTTTTTAATAAAGTCAAATTCAATAGATTCAATAGGTAAATATTTTTTTAATAAAATCTTATTCTGAAAAGACTTTATTTTTAATAAAAAATATTTTGCATTTCGTTTTAATTAATTCAATTAATCATGAATCCTTTAACGTATTAACTTATTTGTTATTAATTTAATAATTAAAAAAGCATTTTGATATTAAAATAACAATCTATATATTTGTTAGCTTATCAAATAATAATTTGGCAAATCCCTGTCTAAACATATTTTTATATTTAGTAAGATTGTCTCTGAATAGTTCGGCATCACGTGCTACTATTTCACATTCAAGGCTTCATTAGAATCAGTTGACTTCAACTATCAAAAGTTAAGAACAGCACCGTTGTGCAATGCTCAGAATATTATCAAAATATCGATTTGTCGTGAGTTCAAACTTGACAGGTCTTTAAAGACCTGTCAAGTTTTGTGATAGGATCATCAAGAAAAAGGTAGAATATGGAAAATAATAAAAAAGGAAAAGTAGAAAGTGAACAGAAAAGCATGTACGTTCCTCAAATGGAATCAGATGCTTGCGGTATCGGAATGATGGCGAATCTGAATGGCGAAAAGTCTTTCAAGTTAATCAATGATGCCTTGTCAATGTTGACCTGTATGGAACATCGAGGAGCAGTTGGTTGTGAACCAAACTCTGGCGATGGTGCGGGTATTTTAATCCAAACACCTGATAAATTATTACGTCGAGATTGTCGAGAAATGGGGTTTGAATTACCTGAATTTGGAGCGTATGGTGTGGGTGTTTTATTCTTACCAAAGAATAAAAGGATTCAAGATCAATGTTTGAGCCTTTTGGGTTATTACATTGTAGAAATGGGATTTGAATTATTGGCTTACCGAAGAGTGAAGGTTGATAACAGTTTAGTGGGTGAAACCGCACGAAGTACCGAGCCTGATATTATTCATGTCATCGTGACTCCAAAAGAGCGTTATCATTCTAATGATAAGGAGAACCGACTGACTTTAGAACGTAAATTATATGTATTGCGAAAATATGCAACGCACCAGATACATGAGCAAATTTTAGCGGCTAAAGATTTATTTTACTTTGCCTCATTTTCTTATAAAACCGTTCTATATAAAGGTCAATTAACGACTTGGCAAGTACAATCTTATTTTTTGGATTTACAAGATGAGGCTTGTGAATCAGCGATTGCATTGGTGCATTCTCGTTTTTCAACGAATACGGTTCCTAAATGGAAATTAGCTCAGCCGTTCCGTTTCATTGCTCACAATGGCGAAATAAATACGGTTGTCGGGAATAGAAATTGGTGGTCAGCGAAGGAAAAAATGTTGGCTTCGGAAGTTTTTACTGACGATGAGTTACAGAAATTATTTCCAATTTGTGGTGCTGGTTTGTCCGATTCTGGAAGTTTTGATAATGTGATAGAATTCTTGGTTTTAAGTGGTCGTTCGATTCCAACGGCTTTGATGATGATGGTACCGGAGGCTTGGGAAGAAGACCAAAAAATGGACGAAAAGAAACGGGCATTTTACGAATATCATCAGTATATGATGGAACCATGGGATGGCCCTGCATCGCTTTGCTTCACAGATGGCGTTTTGGTTGGTGCGACTTTGGATAGAAATGGTCTGCGTCCGTCCCGTTATTGTTTGACGGATGATAATGTCTTGGTTTTGGCTTCGGAAGCTGGTGCTTTACCGATTGATCCATCAAAAATCGTTTTAAAAGGTCGTCTGCAACCAGGGAAAATCTTAATCGCAGATTTGGAAGAACATCGTATTATTGGTGATGATGAATTGAAATCTGTAATTTGCAGAAGAGCAAATTATAAAGAATGGATTGAGGATAATCAAGTGACTTTAGAGGATTTGCCAGCAGTTGAAACAGCGGACATTCTACCAAAAAATGAGGATGCTTTATTACAAAAACAAATTCAATTTGGTTATACCAAAGAGGATATGAAAGTGATTTTAGAGCCGATGATTATTGGTGGAAAAGATCCGATTGGCTCGATGGGTGCAGATGTACCTTTGGCGGTTTTATCGCAGCAAAGTCAGCATTTGAGTAATTATTTTAAACAGCTATTTGCACAAGTTACGAATCCGCCAATTGATCCGATTCGAGAACGGGCGATTATGTCGTTATTTTCGTCATTGGGCGAAAGCCGAAATATTCTGAGAGTCACGGCAGAGGTTTGTCAACGAGTTCATTTGGAACATCCAGTTTTGTCAAATGAAGACATAGCGAAGTTGACTTTTTTAGAACACAATAAATTAAAGTCTTGCATCGTCAGTACTGTTTTTAAGGCAAACGGCGATAAAGG
>CAWVWD010000558.1:0-3333 GCA_963933585.1 uncultured Saprospiraceae bacterium | reverse complement strand
TAAAAAAACCAGTTCGAATAATTCTTTGCGGCATGGATGACTATATCAATCCGCAATATTTGAATTTGGCGAGAATGACAAAGGGTTCTATTCATACGATGGAAGATGATATTTTGGATTTAATGGCAATGAAAGAAGGTCAAACGGTCGAACTTTACGGCAGAACGTATAAGATTTATAAAGGTCAATTTGTAATTTCAAATACAAAATAGGTCGATTAAACCTATGAGGTTTTTTAAAATCTCATAGGTTTCTCTATTCTACCAAGGATTCGTAAACGCAGGATCATTAATAAATGTCGTATCCGTCAACGTTTTCATATAATTAATCAAATCCGTTTTCTCCTGTGGTGTAAATGTAATTGGCGTTCCCGTCAATCTCGCTGCCAAAATCCCATCTAAATTCGGAGAATCTCTCAAGTGCAGCGAATAATGATCCAAAACTTCTTCCAACGTCTCAATACTTCCATCGTGCATATAAGGAGCGGTCAGTTCAATATTTCTTAAAGATGGCGTTCTGAATTTTCCATTATCTGCGATATTTCCATTAAATCCGCCCAAACCTAAATCCGGGAAATTTAGTAAATTTGGAGTTGCTGTCAGGCCATTATTGGTGAACGAGTTATCCGTAAATAAACGACTCACTTTCTTATGACAATGTGCACACTCCTTATCCGCCAAAGAATCGACTTGTCCACTTGAAGATAAAACATAGACATTTTCAGCGGTAAATAAAATTTCTCCTCGACGTTCAGAATCCGTCAAAAATGGTCGAAGTCCTGGAGGATTATAAAGTACTTTATCTAATTTTCCATCATCCGAAACCATCGTTCTAATAAACTGAGACAACGCTTTTCGAGCCAATTCGTCCGTAATTTCGCCTTTCGTTTCAATACCAAACGCTTCTCTAAACCAAGCAGGATAAAGAGCGTGACGTTTCAGTTTGAAGGTTATATTTTCCAATGTTTCATGTAATTCAATGGTACTCGTAATCGGAATAATCGCCTGTTCCCTTAAATTAGGAGAAGAACCATCCCAATTCAAACCATTTGGAACGAATGCCAAATTGAATAAAGGTGGTGGATTTCGCTCGCCCAAAATTCCATCAATTCCAGCATTTACAGCCAAATTATCCGCAAAAGCAAACCGCTGTTTATGACAACCTTCACAAGACATCGTACTATCACCCGATAAAATTGGATCATAAAATAATCGCCGTCCCAACTCGATCCCTTCTGCGGTCATCGGATTATCCGCAGGAATTACAGGAATTGGAAAATTTTGTGGACGAATAAATGTATAACTCGTCGGATTAGAAGGAATATCCGTCAAAAGATCATTATCGTATTTCATGAAAGGATTAGGAACTGGACCAGGATCAGGCGAACACCCCATAATCAGTAAAACCAACGCTAGCAAACTTCCAAATATTAACTTATTCATGGTATTTTTAATTTATAATACTCAAATCAGAAACGAAAATTTCCCATCAGATTGAACTTGTTTTAGTATGATGGTATTTTATTATTTTTTAAACTTAGGATTCGTCAAAAATATTTCATCCGTTAAAGTGTGTAAGAAATTAACCAGATTTGCTTTTTCTTGTTCAGTCAAATTCAAAGATTTAATAAATTTACTTTGATTCACATGATTTTTGCCCCCATTATTATAATGTTCAATCACCGCCTCCAAACTCGGCAAACTTCCATCGTGCATATATGGAGCCGTTTTTTCGATATTTCGCAAAGTTGGTACTTTAAATTTACCTTCATCTTCGGCTCGTAACGAAATTCTCAAACGACCTTTATCTTTATAATTTTTGTATAAACCATTGTTTTCAAATCCAAAATTCGTCAGGTTAAAACCATGATGACAATTAGAACAATTTCCCTTTCCGAAAAAAATCGCTTTGCCGTTTTTTTGGCTTTCGTCCAATGCCGAATTATCGCCGTGATAAAAATCCGCATCAAAAGGCGAATTTCCACTTATCAATGTTCGCTGAAAAGCTGCCAATGCTCGAACGATGACAAAAGCCGACATTTCTCTATCGTAACTTTCTATTGCTAAACGTTGATAAAAATCACTTTCCGATAATCTTGCTGCCACTAAATGAATATCAAAATCCATTTCCAATTCACTATTAATCGGCGACATTGCCTGTGTTTCTAAACTCGTTACGCCGCCATCACGGAAGAAAAACTCATTATAAGCTAAGTTCACTAAGGCGGGAGCATTTCGCATTCCGACTCGACCATGCACACCAATACTTTTTGGCTTTCCGTCCGTAAATCCTAAATGTTGTAAATGACAAGATGCACAAGAAATTGAGGAATCAATCGATAAAGCCGTTTCATAGAATAAGGTTTTACCTAACGCTACTCGACTTTCCGTTAATTGATTATTCTCAGGTGAAGTAAATTCAGGAAAATGCGATGGTTTATCGACGATATATTCGATAGAACTATTATCGCTTTGACAAGAGATGAACCATAAAAGGCACAAAAGAACAGATAAGTTTTTTTTGATTCTGGCTTCACCAAAATACATTTTTTTCTTGTGTAACAAGGAAAACCTAAATGCCCTTTTATATCTTGTATCGTTCAATTTAATTTGAATTTTAATAACAAAAAAAATGCTTTGAAACGCTTAAAACTCTGTGATGAAAAAATCGCCATTGCGATAAACGTCGAAAATTCGATTATTCAACTGTAAAAGCACTTTCCAAATTATCCATTAATTGAGTCACCAACCACAAATCAGCATCGCCAGTATGTGAAATCGGAGTTGTTTTAATATCAATTTTATCATTACCCTGATTAAATAATTGTCCAAAATTAACTTTGAAATTCAAATCTGCAGCAATATCAGCTTCTAACGTAAATATCTTAGATAAATTAGGTATTCGATACAAAAGATTCGTTCCTGGATGATAAGCATAACTAATCGTTGTCCCATCGCCTTTCTTTAAGCGACCTTCAAACTTTCCAAAAATATAGGTTTCTCTCCAATCCCAATATTCAGAAGCATTTGCCAACGGATGACCAGCTTCATAATCGGCAGGAATCGTATGATTCAAAACAGAATCGACACCGATTCCAAAACGAATTCCCGTGTATTGACCGGCAGGAATATTTTCGATGACAATGGTTTCTGGATTATCGCCAGGAATAGCGTGGTTATTCGAAAAATCTAAAACCGAAATATCCTTAATTTTTGTCTCATCGCTGCCCCTAATTAATGTAATATCAGAAATATAAAAGCGAGCAACATTGATAAAAACGGAATCGCCATTTTGATAATCATAATATTTAAAAAATGCGAAATCAGTATCATT
>CAWVWD010000557.1:0-3334 GCA_963933585.1 uncultured Saprospiraceae bacterium | reverse complement strand
ATTTAAGGGAAATAACGATTCAATTATAATTATGTATTGATTTTTTGGGATACTTAAGGTTTTAGTATAAACATGGAGTAAGATTAAAAGAAACTCACAAAACCGATGTGAATTTTTGTTGCTTGAAAATTAATTGTATTCCCTAATTGCCGACCAGTCGCTACACTAAAAGTCAAAACACCTGTTCCAACTTGCAACGTCATTCCCAAACCAAATCCAAATGGAAAATCTGAAATATTTCTACCGATACTTTGATTTTGTAAATAACCATAATCGAAAAAAGCGAATAAATAAGCGTTTTGTCCGGTCAATAAACGACCTTCTACTGTTGTAATCGCATACAAAGACGCAAAGATGGATTCTTCATCGAAACCACGTAAAATCTGGTTTCCGCCGATACGATATAACTCATTTTGATAAACAGAATCTTGCGTAAAAATACTTCCAGATTGTACCTCAACTTTCACCGTTCCTCGACTTCCAAAAGGAATGAAATACGCAACATTAGCTTGTAATCGAAATTGTACAGAACGAGTTTGAAAACCATCATAAAGCGTGGAGAAATCAAAGGTTGGATTATTTTTATCTTCTAAGTTAGAAATCAAACTACTTATTTCAATTTGCTTCAAACCTGCGCCACCTCTAAGTTTTAAGGACAAACCTTTTCGAGGATTGAAGCGGTAATCTAATCGCTGTTGTTGCCATTCCAAACCGATGATAGAATTATTGACATCAAGTGTTCGAGGTAATTCTTTTGTATTAATAATTTGGGGTTCATTAATCGTTAAAAGCGTCGTTTGAAAATTATCCAAAAAGACTTTAACGTAATTTCCACCATCCAATAAGTACTGAACACCAAGGTTATAATTGATATCCAAATAAGTCGTATCTCGCTTGTATAAATGAAAATCTGCATCGATTCCTAAAGGTAAATTGGCAATATAAGGATAGGTCAATCGAATGTCTAATTGTGGCGATTGCTGCCGCAATTGTTGCCATTTTAAATCAATTAATTCTCCTCGTCCGAGTAGATTTTGAAAATACAGTTGAACATTTCCGGTCAAGGTTAAGCGACCTGTTTCCTCATTTTGTGGTAAAAAGCCGATTAAAAAATCGAATTGACTCGCTTTTTTCTTATCTAAAAATAAATAGATTTTTGCAGAATTTCCAATAAACAAAACCTGTAAATTCCGTCTTTCTTTTATAAATGCTAATTCCTGCAAGCGTTTCCGAATCGCTTTTATTTTTGATTCATCATAGAAATCACCTTTTTTGATTCCCAAATAGTTTTCTAAGTAACCAACCGAAATATTCGGAATCGGCTCAACTAATTCAATTGAATTGATTAAAATTAAAGGCCCTTTATTTAAAAAAATCGAAGCTGATATTTTGTCTTTTTTAATCGTAATATTCGATAATCGAACCGAAGCAAACGGATAACCATTATTTTCACAATAATCTAATAATGCTTTTTTCAATTTCACAACTTCTGAATAATCAAAGGGCTTATTTTGATACAATTTCTCTCGAAATCCAACTTTCGCCAAAAATAATTCATCAATATTTCCATTCTTTAATTTTGCCCATTTATATTGTTCTCCAATAAATAAAAACACTTCAAAATGATTTTTTTTTCTCGAAATACTATCAATCGAAGCCGTTAAGAAAGCTTTACTTTGTAAGGTTGTAACGATTTCATTTAACTGTTTTTGGAGGCGTACAATCTGTGAAAAATTAGTTTTATATTCTATGGTTTCTATCAGGGAATTTTCAGTTTTGTCGATGGACGTTATGGTTAGTCTCAGGGAGTCTTGAGCGGAAATATTAGTTGATATTAATAAGGAAATAATAGCGAAAGATACGATTTTTAACTTTTGAATTGAGCCAAAAATATAACCAGAAATCGTCATTTTGACGAAGGAATTTTTAATTTTTTGTGGAGTAGCCTCTTTAAAATTTAACCTTTGCAGTGAACGGATTACGGCATGCACTGTAATGACGGAAAGGTTTAAGCTTTCACTTTGTAGGTTTTTATCTATATTTGAATTTATATCAATCATTTACAATTTTATTAATGAACGAAACACAAGATCAACACATAAATACATCAACTACCGAGAAATCGGGACAGGCACCTCAACACAATTTTGGAGGTATTTATCTTCATATTCCTTTTTGCAAACAGGCTTGTCATTATTGTAATTTTCATTTTTCGACTTCGATGCGTTATAAATCTGAAATGATTGCAGCGATAATGAAAGAAATTGAAATACAGAAAGATTATTTACAAAACTTACCGTTGCAATCCATTTATTTCGGTGGTGGAACGCCGTCTGTTTTAGAAACGTCTGAAATCGAAGAATTGCTGAGTCAAATCTATAAATTTCATAAAGTATTACCAAATGCTGAAATTACATTAGAAGCAAATCCGGACGACTTAACGGAAACAAAATTACAACAACTTTCCGAAACTCGGATTAATCGCCTAAGTATTGGTGTGCAATCTTTCTTTAATACAGATTTGAAATATATGAACCGAGCACACGATGCTTCGGAAGCGATAAATTGTATTAAAAATGCTCAAAAGTACGGTTTTAATAACCTGACAATTGATTTAATTTATGGCACACCAACGATGAATAATTCGCAATGGCAAACTAATTTACAAACGATTTTTGATTTGAATATATCTCATATCTCGTGTTATTGTTTGACGGTCGAACCAAAAACAGCTTTGGAACATTTTGTAAAAACAGGAAAATCAGAAGCTGTTGATGAAACGCAAGCAGCAACGCAATTTGAAATCTTGGTGGAAGAAATGACGAAAAATGGTTTCGAACATTACGAAATTTCAAATTTTGCGAAACCGAATTTCTATGCTGTTCACAATTCAAATTATTGGACGGGGAAAAAATATTTGGGTGTTGGGCCATCTGCACACTCTTTTAATGGAGAAACTCGCCAGTGGAATGTCGCTCATAATCAACAGTATATTAATTCGTTAGAAAAAGATGAATTGAATTTTGAATTGGAAAACTTATCAAGTAATGATCAATTCAATGAATATATAATGACTGGTTTACGCACAAAATGGGGGGTAAATTTGGTGAAAATTGAAAATTGGGGAGAAAATATAAAACAACATTTTATTGAAAAAGCCCAACCTTTTTTGGAAAATGAGACGATGGTTCAAACAGAAGATGGTTTTATTTTGACTTCTAAAGGTCGATTTTTATCAGATGGGATTATTAGTGAATTATTTATGGTATAATAGTCAAGATTTGATAGATTTTGAAATATATTAGACCTGTTAATCAGTAAGTTATGAAAAATA
>CAWVWD010000556.1:0-3336 GCA_963933585.1 uncultured Saprospiraceae bacterium | reverse complement strand
CCCGTTTCCGTATCACGCTCATGTCCTGTACTCACATACTTCTCAGGCGTTTTGATAAACTGTCGTAGTATTTTCCCATAAGGGAAATAATCCATGACGGCTTCAAGTGTATATTCAGGTACGACACCACCTTCTGAGCCACAGCCTACTAAGACCGTACTATATACGATTCGAGTATTGCCTAAATGATCATAAATGTAGTAATGAAAATCAGGTTCTTCTACCACGGTTGGTAAATCCAATGGAATGGTGAATGGGTCTGTTAGGCTTGAAGTTAGTGTAAAGCCTTCGGGAATCATTCCGATAAGACCTAAAACTTCTTCTAAAGAAAAAATAACCTATTGTGTCGCAGATACCTTTCAAATATTAAATACAGCTATCTATTTTTGAGTCCTATAGTAAATGAAAAGTTAGGAGATTTCTTAATTATTCTTTTTTCAAAATCATTGACTAATATTAATTTTCCGTCTCCTGCTATATTAGCTAATTCAATTTGAAAACAATCATCATTGTAATAGCTTGTTCCTTTTCGGAAAAGAGGCTTTAGTAAATCTGAATGTATAAAAACAGACCATTTATAATAATTATTCTTTTTTATTGGTTTTTTCTTAAAGTTTACGTTTAATGTATCTCCGCTAAGGTATGAATCATAAAAGACTAACTTATTTTTACTCCAATCTATACTATCATTATAAGTAATCTCAAAAGCAATTGCCTGTGTTTCAAAGTTATTTTGGGCAAATTCCGACCAATGAACACATAAAACTTGACTTGAAATCCAATTAATTGTTGCGTCCTCTTGTGTATTTTGTACCGAACAACTAATTAGTGACGAAATAATAAAGAATGTAATAATAAATTTCATATTATTTTAATACAATTATTTGGCATCTTTAAAATCAGTAAACTACTTTTAGACAATTTGAAAGGTGCCAATTGTTTTATTATAAAAAAGATTTTTCAGTTTTAGTTAGAAAAATAAATTACTTTATTCCTGCCCCTTTTTTAATTGTTGCTTGTTGATGTGGCGTTAACTTGTCATAAGTTTCTTTATGCTTGTACTCAAGTATATATGCTTTGCTATGTTCTTTCTCGGTTTCATCTCCTACCCTTAATAGACCATGTCCTTTATATTCATGAATACCTAATGTACTTTGTATGTGTTCTACAGAAGTCATTTGTCCTTTTCCTCCAAGAAGTCTTGTAGTAACATTAACAGAACCATCGGCATTTATCATAGTACCTGCTTCTGCAGCAATAGATAAATTTTTAGCATTTCCATGACTATCCCCATTTGTAAGTCCTATCTGTCCTGTTTCTTCATCTTGTGGTGCGTCTATTGTATTAATTATTCCTCCTTCTAATTTATCAAAATTAATACCTTTTAATTGTTTTACAACATGAGTATAAACTTTAGAGTATCCTTCTGCACTTAATCCTGCATCATTTAGATAAGTTGCTTGAACATGAGACGAAAATGCTTTTTCTCCATCACCCATTTTAATATATGAGTCTAAAAGTTTATGGTCTAATGTTCCTGTTCTATTTGAACTATATTTATTATATTTAGCTTCATCCATTATTATAACTTCACCTGAATATCCTTCTGAATCAACTCCTAAAAATTTACCATCTCTCCCAAAAATAGGACTTGAAGCACTTCTCCCATCAGGATCCACCAACATCACAGGATTTCCCAACACATAATTATAGTCACTCCAAGCAGGAAACTCCGCTGCCAAAGGATCCAAACTTAAAAACCTCGCCACATCCGCATCATAGAACCTTGCCCCTCGATAATCCAAACCTGTTTCTGTATCACGCTCATGTCCTGTCGTCACGTACTTTTCAGGTGTTTTGATGTACTGTCGGAGAATTTTTATAAAATATATGTGGCAGTCCAAACGGATTTTAATTACCAATATGTTTAATATAGGTTACTAGTGTTGTCCCTTGTACTATGCTTAGTATGCTCAGTAGTAGTATTTATTTTTTCATTGTTTTTATAGCATATTTTGTATATTAGACTTTATTCACAAAACTAAAAAAAATATTATAACTGACTGATAATTAGAGGTAAAAAGCAGCCTTCGTGTTCTTTTGAATATTGTCTATTTCTGTTTAAAGAAATGAAAGCCCCATTTTATTATGAGGCTTTCGATAATTATTAGCTCAAAATTATTTTTGAGGAATTTTTTTATAAAAAAAGATTACTAATAGTAATATACTTATACAAGTTTTAATCATTGCATCTCTATCAAAAAGATGTTGAGTTGTAAAATATACATAGAGAAAATACTCTATAATCATTATGATAGTTATTATAAGCAAAAATATAATAAACTTATTGACTTTAAAGGCATTATAAATTGGAACTAAAAAAAGTATCATTTCTATTATTGGAAAGAAAAGAATCATCCATAAATAGATAAATAAACCCTCTCCCGTTTTAATATTACTAATTTTCAATAAAGTAAAATCGTTATTCAATAGCATAAGAATACAAAAGAGAATTATGTACTTAACTACAAAATACAAGAAAATATTAATAACTTTCAAATTTAGCATTTTTGTTAATTTCGTGGAAGTGCTGTAAATGTGCACCAAATGGGTGAAAATTATAAAAAATAGGCAGTAAGTCTTATCTTTCGATTGTGTGTACAAAAAAGAAAGAAAGATGCCCTTACTGCTTAGGGACAAATTTACGACCTAAAGGTTGGAATCGCAAGAAAACGAAGCGAAGATTAAAATGTTCAAATTGTAAAAAACATATAACAACAAACGGTAAATCTTGGTTTATAGATAGAGGGAAAATAGAGCTGATAAATGCTCTTTTATTAGAGCGTTTGTCATTAAGAGGAATTTGTCGTGTTGTCAAGATTTCTTTATCATGGCTTCTGCCATATATATCAAAATTATACGATAGCACACCTGATGATTTAAACTATCGTCAAGATAAAAATGATAAGAACAAAATAAATTTACAACTCATTGATAGTGAGCTAGATGAAATGTGGTCTTTCGTAGGGAAGAAGAAAAACAAGCAGTGGATATGGATTGCTTTGGATAGAAAAACAAGACAAGTTATCGCTTTTCATATTGGAGATAGAAGCCAAAAAAGTGCACAAAAATTATGGGATAATTTACCAAACTTTTATAAAGAAAATGGACGATTTTACACAGATGATTGGGATGCTTACAAAGCTGTATTTCCTCCTGATAGACACGTTAGTTCAAAAATTAAAAAAGATACAAATCATATCGAAAGATTAAACCTTACGATAAGAAATCGGTGTAGCCGATTAGTACGTAAATCCCTTTCATTTTCTAAAAAAT
>CAWVWD010000555.1:0-3337 GCA_963933585.1 uncultured Saprospiraceae bacterium | reverse complement strand
ATTAAAATAAATCATTTCGAAGTCATATTCGTCATGATTTTCAATCAGAATCAAACCATCTCCACCAATTCCAAATCGTCTATCGCAAAGTTTTTCGATTCGTTGATGCTCATTTATTTCAAGGACTTTGATTCGATTATCAATCATCACAAAATCATTTCCCGCACCTTGATATTTATAAAATTTCATTTTCTTGAATGTTTTACTTCACATTTGTCGAATCTATAATATTGTTAATTGGCTCTCCTGTTGTAATATCTATTTGTCCAGTAAAATGTCCATAAGCGATTAATGCCATGACCAATACCAATACGACTGCGCCAATAATGGATATTTTCCAACCAAATATATTCCCAACGTATTGACTATCATCGGGTTGATTCTCAAACAATTTTCTTAGATAACTCATTCTTTTTTTTAATAAAGATGTTAGCCCGCTTCGCTTTTAGATAGGAGGTATTAGACTCATTTAGTTTTTTATTGAAACATTCAATTCGAATTAAAATATTGACAATCAGGTTTTACAGTTTAATTAATAATGTATAAAATATATTATTAAAATTGTAGTGTCAGATTATATCTAATAACTCAAGGAGTCAATGTCTGAAATTTAATAGCAAAGCGGTTCAACATCTCTGATTATTTCCCTCTAACGGTTCGTTAAAAGGGAAAGGTTTATTTTTTAATTCACTAAACTTCTGTTAAAAGTTCAACAAAAAATTAGAAGATTCGTTAATTTGTATGATTTCAGTCATGCAACATCGAAAGTCTTGCAAAAATAGTAAGCAATTTGTAGTTTGCGTAGTAATATCAGATTTCATCAAGTTTCTTTTCAGTTTAAGGCTTGATTTACGATTGAAAGTATCAGATGTTTAATTCAACAATCAAGTTAATCTAATGTATTTCAAATTTTGATTAACTTTCTAATCAATCACTAGATATGAAGAATTTAGGTTTAATAGTTCTTGTTGCAGTCATAAGTTCGCTGATTTCGGTGGGTGTTTATGACCTCATAAAAGGAGAATCAACAGAAATCGTAACGGTTCAAGAACCTTCATCTGCTCAATATGCTAATTTCCCGGAAGGTGCTTTGGCTGATTATGATGAAGCCGTTGCTCCTAATCGAACGATGTATTATACGGCTGCTCCGACTGATTTTACTAGAGCGGCTAAATTAGTTACGAATTCGGTTGTAAACATTAAAGCGACACAATCGAGCAAAAGTTCTAAAAATAACGGTTGGGGAGGATTATCGCCGGGAGCTTCTACAGGTTCTGGTGTAATTATTTCGTCTGATGGTTATATTGTTACGAATTATCATGTCATCGAAGGTGCGAATACATTGGAAGTTACTTTGTATAACAGGCGAACTTATGAAGCCGATATCATCGGAAAAGATCCTTCTACGGATTTGGCGTTGATTAAAATTAAGAAAGAAAAATTATCATTTCTAGAGTTTGGGGATTCAGATTCTACAAGTATTGGAGAGTGGGTTTTGGCAGTTGGAAATCCATTTAATTTAACATCTACGGTCACTGCAGGAATCATAAGTGCGAAAGGTCGTAATATCAATATATTGGAAGGGAATTATAAAATTGAATCTTTTATTCAAACAGATGCGGTTGTGAATCCTGGAAATAGCGGAGGTGCATTGGTGAATACAAACGGAGCTCTGGTTGGGATTAATACAGCAATTATCACACAATCAGGACGTTATGAAGGTTATTCTTTCGCAGTTCCGTCTAATTTGGTGCGGAAGGTCATCACGGATTTACAAGAATTTGGTGTTGTCCAACGTGGGTTTCTGGGTGTAACGATTGAAGATGTAGATGAAGAAATTGCAGCTGATGCTGGTTTGAAAAACTTAGAAGGTGTTCATATTACTCAAATAAGTCCGAGTAGTGCAGCGGATGATGCGAACTTAAAAGCAGGAGATATTATTATCGAAATTAATAATGTGAAAGTCCCGACTATGCCTGCCTTACAAGAGCAAGTTGCTCGTTATCGTCCTGGTAATCAATTGACCTTAAAATACTTTCGTGAAGGAAAAATTCAAACTACAAATGTCACGCTTAAAGATAAACGCAATAGAACGACTTTAGCATCTAAAAAAAAAGATAAAAAGGAAGTAACGTCATTAGGTGATTTAGGGGTGGAATTACGTGCAATTTCAAGCGAAGAGAAAAAAGATTTGAAAATAAATAGTGGTGTGAAAGTGATTAGTATTCGCAAAGGAAGTTTAATTGATAAAACGAAACTAAAACCAGGTTTTGTGATTACAAAAGTGAATGATGAATCCATTAAATCTGTGGATGAGTTAATGAGTATCATTAAAGGTTCTGATAGAAAAATAATATTAGAAGGCGTTTATGAAGATTACCCTGGAGAATACTATTATGCTTTTAAGCAGTAAAGTTATTCTTCCAAAAACCTATTAATTTGCTGTTTGAATGGATAGACTTGCGAGAGTTCTCATTTTCTTAAGAAATGATTTTAGACTCTATGATTTGATTATGAATGAGTTATATTCAATTAGCTTTTTTTTGATGAAAAATAAATAACTTTTTTAAAAAAATATTTGGTAGAACGATATTCATTTTACTATATTTGCATCGCTTTAGGAAAAAGAGAAGGTTCAATGGAACTTTTATAAATCAGAAAAGCTTAAATAAACATAATTCGTCTCCATAGCTCAGTTGGTTAGAGCATCTGACTGTTAATCAGAGGGTCCAAGGTTCAAGTCCTTGTGGGGACGCAATTTAAACTATATTTAGCTTTAGTGATTCTTACTTAAAACACATACAATATTATTGTCTCCATAGCTCAGTTGGTTAGAGCATCTGACTGTTAATCAGAGGGTCCAAGGTTCAAGTCCTTGTGGGGACGCAAAAGGGTTTTCATCTATATGATGAAAACCCTTTTTTGTTTTTCGGAGAAACTGTACACGCTTTCAAAGTTGATACAATTGGAGTTCAACGTAAGATTTTAATCGGACAATTAGAGAACGCCAATTTATCATCAAAAAGATAATTTTAATAATAATTGCGAGAACGAATCTTAGCTTTAAATTAGTACCCTTACTTTCTTAAGTATCTTTCCATTGCTTTTTCCAAAACTATTATTATTTTCGATATTTAACTTATGAATTTGTTTAAGAGTTCATAAAAATCAATTCAAACCGTGATTTGTTGTCATGAACTTCTCAAACAACTTCACTATCTTCAATTTAAGTGACTTTTGGGCTACCCACGTAAAGTTGGACATTATTGATATTACTCAATCAGACCGATTTCTTTAATTGCAATACTCGTGTGGCAAAGGCAATGCCGTTTGCCCT
>CAWVWD010000554.1:0-3343 GCA_963933585.1 uncultured Saprospiraceae bacterium | reverse complement strand
TTTATATTCAATACTTTATTCGAATAATTATAAATCTCCACAAAATCATAGCCACCAGTTTGTGGATTAAAAAGAACTTCGTTTATCAATAAGTCTTTCGGTTCAATGTTCAATGGAATCGCAAATTGAACCGCATTTTCAGTTATACTAAAATTATTATTAATACAATCTTGAAGCGTATTTTCGATAGAAACCGTATAAATCTTATTGGTAATCAAATTTTCATTTAATATCAATAAAACAGTATTTGCATTTGGAAATTCTAATGTCGCGTTTGTAATCGTTAGGTTTTCAGAAAAGGTATAATTCGTAATATCTTCAGCCGTATTTTGGTCTACTCTCTCACTGAAAAATAAGCGAATACGATTTAAAGAATCCGGAAAAGCACGAAGTATCTTTGGCATTTCTACATCATTTTCTGTTTCCACAACAGAATTTATTTGACAAGGCGTTCCGCCCAGAATCCTGGTAGAAGCTGTCCAATTTTCAAAACCAATTAGACACGGTTGGTTAATAAAAATCCGTTCTAACGTCCAACCGCCATCACTTTTATTATTGTCCTGATACCAAGAGATGTCATATTCGACTGCATCAATAAGTTCGTTATTCGCATTTTTGAGTTGTAATAATTCACTTGAATTCGTCAAACTTGGAAAACGATCGACACCAATTACTTTCCCAAAAATAAAAAATTGAGCAGTATCTTCGACATCACAAATTATCGCATATTCGCCACTTTGTAAAATCGTATTTGGTAATAAAATATCATTACTGGCATCTGAAAAGGTATAATTTTCCAAGTTGAAATGCTGATTAGAGCGATTATAAATTTCAATAAATTCTACTTCGGGCAAACCAATACTTGGTGTTGGATCGGCGAAAATTTCATTGATAAGAATATCATAAATCGCAGCGACTTGAACGTCAATATATTGAAAATTAACGGTTTCGGAACTTATCGCATTTCCTGATTCGTCTTCAATATTAGAAATCGTCAGTTCGTTCGTCATTCCATCCTGAAAATTATTATTAAAAGTTAAACGAACGATTCGATTGTTATTCATATCTACATTCGCTTGATTTGGATTACCAATTCCATTATTTACATTATAATTCATTACATCAGAAGCCGTAATTATATCTATATTTTCATTGAAAATTATGGTTAATTCCGTCGGAAAATTAACTTCGATTTGTGAGATTTCGGGTGCATCATTATCTTGATACAATGGAAAGATATAGAAATCATCAAAGTAAAATTTATCCGTTCGAGTAGATGTATAATTGCACTGAATACCAAAAAAATATCCAGACGGATGCGTATTATCAGTCGTTGAACCATCCAAGATAAAATTCGTTCCGCCTGAATAATCGGCATAAAGCGACCAGTTATAATTTTCATCTCGAACGACTCGAACCCTTACAATTGCAGGTTCTGAACCAACGGCAGCGTCTGCTCCTCGAATCAAAATAGTGGAATTCGTTCCATCTTGTCGCCATAATTCAATCGCATCATTACTTCCCGATTCCCCAATTTGTATAAAATAACCGTTTACCGAAGCCGAAAAGTCAGTATTGTCGGAAGACAAATAAACTTTGAGTCGATTTCCACTTGATGGCGAAAAATCCATGTTCAAATAAAATTCCCAAACGGTAGAATCTGCTGTCGGTGCATTCACATACAACTGTGATGTGCCACTGCTCGGAGCATTCAACTGAAGTTCATTATTCGCATTGATTTGAAAGTTTGCGGTATCACCAAACCATTGTGGGTTTTGGTCAAAATTACCATCAAAAAAGTCGTCTTGAAATTGGGCGAAAGCTGAAAAAGAGAAGACTGATAATAATAAAAAAAGAAGGTTTGATTTCATGAGTTTTAGATTTTATGATTTTGGAGAACACGAGTTTTACGGATAAGAACGGATTCTATTATTTCATTCTTAGCATTTTATCTAAAGAATCTACTTTATTAGCTACAATCTGAGTGCTTAAATTTGTTGGCGGAAAATCATTTTAAATCTTTATTGGTCATTGAGATTATAAAAATAAGAAGTTTTTTTAATTTCGACCCTTATTTTTTAATAAAAAATAAGAGTCGATGAATGATAAAGTATTTTTCATATTACTGATAAGTTTAATTTTCTTTGCTGCGTGTAAAAAACCATCAGAAAAAATCGAGAAAATCACAATGAAAGCAGTTGGGCAACCAGAAATTGAATTTGTCAAAAAGGTTATTCTCTCGGGAAATACGACTTTGGCTTTCGCCAAAAAGGATACAATATTCGACTTATATTATGAACCTTTTTTTATTGTCAATAATAAGCATTATTCATTGGAAGGTTTTAATAATAAAAATAGAAGTAATGGCGATATATTAGGCGTTTCGCCGAATGGAAATTATTTCGTAATGGATTATTTAACCGTTGATTACGTTGATAGAAACGGAGAAAATATCTTACATGAAAACTATTTTTGTGTCGTAATTGATATTCAGAGTAAGCAAATTCTACATCAAATGCAAAGCGATTGTGGTGGCGAATGGAATAGGAAAAATCAGTGGATTAGTGCTGGTAAAGTGGTGGTGACCATGGATTAAATTTTTCCCATAACTATCGTTATACCTACACTTGCCCCGTTGGACAGGAATACAGAAATTATCAGAGATTCAAATAAATAAATTGCTCTATAAATACACATTTATTTATTTTCCAATAACCTGCTCTTCTGCTGTGCGGACGGACAGGTTATTGGGAAAAGAACAAATTATAATTCAACCATTTGTTTATTATACACACAAGTTTCCAAAATTTCTTCATAATAATCTTCATAGAAATGAATAATATTATCAATATCAAATTGTTTAGCTTGAGCTAAAGCGTTGGCTTTAAATTGTTTAAGTGTGTCTTCGTCTTTTAATATTTCAATCGCATATTTTGCCATTTCGTCCACATTTCCCAAATCACTCATGTAACCGGTTACACCTTGAATATTCACTTCTGGCAAACCGCCAACATTCGAAGAAATCACGGGAACTTCACAGGCCATTGCTTCCAAGGCTGCCAAACCAAAGCTTTCACTCCCAGAAGGCATCAAAAATAAATCTGAAATTGCCAATAATTCTTCAACGGCATCTTGCTTCCCTAAGAATCGGACTTCGTGACACAATCCAATCTCTCGGCACAACTGCTCGGCATTATATCTGTCCGGGCCGTCACCGACTAAAAGTAATTTACAAGGAATTTCCTTATATACTTTTTCGAAAATTTTCACGACATCTCCTACCCTTTTCACCTTTCTGAAATTAGAAACATGAACCAAGATTTTTTCACCATTTGGTGCGATT
>CAWVWD010000553.1:0-3351 GCA_963933585.1 uncultured Saprospiraceae bacterium | reverse complement strand
GGTGGATGCAATGAAGTCAGATAAAAAGGTTTTAAATAAAGTAAAAGAGGAAGATTTACCAGCAGAAATGAAAGGAATGAATAAAAAGGAGCAAATCGAATATGTGGAAGAAAAATCTGAAGAACGGAAAGAAATTCAATCGAAAATTAATGAATTGAACAAAAAACGCCAAGTATTTATTGCTGAAAAGAAAAAAGTAGACGGAAATGAATTGACTTTAGATAAAGTGATGCTTAAAGCAGTTCGTAAACAGGCTGAAGCGAAAAATTTCATACTTGATTAAAGTAAATCCCGATAAGGAAAAATATCATTCTAAAAAGGCTAGTGTAACAAATCAAATTTTTTTAATAGTTAAAAGATTGGCAATTGGACGAGCAACTCAAAGTCGAATGTCTAATACTCAAAAAAAATTATCAAGAACTTTTGAGCAGTTGCATTAGGTTAACATTACGGAATATATTTTTCTAAAATTACCTAAAAAACAGAAGCCTTGTAAAACGTAAGTTCTACAAGGCTTTTCTCTATTAAACGCTATACGTCCATAGAACATTAACGTAATTCGTTAAAAATCAAGGAAACTTTGAATCTTGTCATCCTCATTTTTTTCTTCTGAATCCACAAATTTTAAAAATTCACTTATATTAAAATCAATTATGGAACCGACATTTAATGTCATCGCATTATTGAAACTATCCTCCTCGTAACCTAAACCAAACCTTACAAAAGTAGTAGAACTTATACCTTCTCCACCGCTTCCATAACCGATTTCAGCAATCCAAGTCCTAAAGAAATCACGAGTGGTATTATTGACATAATCAGCTGTCAAGCCATAAGCTTCCGTGCGAACATATTGCATACCAGCACCGATATAAAGCCCTTTTGTATCTTCTTCTCCGAAACCTGAAATGCCACCAAAATTCAATTTTGCCATGATTGGAAAAGCTAAATTTCCCATTCCTTTGTACTCATGCATATCAAAAGCCGTAATTCCCCAATTAAGATGTGCTTCTAATGAAAGTGAAAAATTATCACCACCAAACCATAATTTTGGGCCTCCGGCTACATTTAAAAGTACATTTCCAGTAGAAGGTAAAGGAGTTAAACCAGCTATTTCTGGGTTGCGATACCATTGATAATAATCGCCACCAAATACGAATCCAACACCAACCTGTGCAGAAACATCGTTAAACGCTAATCCGCTAAATAGGAAAGCAAAGATGATTGTAAAATTTTTCATATTAATTTCATGACTATTGACTTGCTCTATTGCTCTACTATTTCGTACTTGAATTATATCTTTATCACCTTTGAAAATATTATGAACGAAGAATATAAGCAATGAAATAATCGAACAATGAGACAAAAACTATTGATTAATAATTTTCAAGGTCGTAAAGGTACTTTCTTCTATTTTAATTCACAAAAAGTAGATGCCTTTAGCTTAATTAATCTACCTTAATACTTAAAATATCTTTTCTAATAGTGTTAAAAAACAATAGCATACATATTTTGCTTATCTGCTTTCGTTATCTTGAAATTTATATTTCATGGATTTAGGATAACATAATATTTCACCTTTTGATAGAATCGTATATTTGTAGTCATAATTACTATATCCTTTTTTTAACTAAAAAAATGTCGATCATCGCATCAGGGATAGATTATTTCTTTCTTGTTCCCAAGGAAAAAATATTTCAAAATAAGTTATTTATCTCTTTTATGTACCATAAGATCAGCATAACAATATTTTCATTTTAGCAGTGGCCGAATAACAAATTCATGTAAAAACCATCTATTCACAGAGAGTCTATACCAATCAAAATAAGAATCCCATTTTTTTACAAATGCAATTTTAAAAAAAATCCCTACTTTGTGCAGCGAGTTTCTACGAGTTACGGATTACGGATTGCGAATTACGGTTTTTTATTGTTCTAACCACATTTTACGAAAGTAGGATTTTACATAAAAACAGTCAAACTCCTAAATCATCAAGCAATTTAAGACGTAACTTAAAAAAAGACATTAAAACTTTATATAAAGGAGTTTCGGGTTGTGCGTTATGTGTTATGTGTTCAGTCGTTATAACGATATTTTACGAAAATAGAATATCAAATTAGTGAGGAAGATTCATAATTCGAAACTGGCAACTCGTAACCCGTAAAACCAAAATAAATGAAGAAGTTAGCTTTACATTGGCAAATATTACTGGGAATGGCATTTGGGGTGTTATTCGGTTTTTTAGCGATTCAGTTTAGTTGGGGAAAGGATTTTGTGGTGGATTGGATAAAACCATTCGGAACTATTTTTATTAATTCTTTGAAACTAATCGCAGTTCCGTTGATTATTGCGTCTCTGATTATGGGGATTGCAGGATTAAAAGATATTTCTAAACTCTCGAAAATGGGTGGACGAACTATTGGAATTTATGTGGTAACGACTGTTATTGCAGTTACTATTGGTTTGGGATTGGTAAATATTGTAAAGCCAGGAGATTACATTACGGAAGAGACAAGGATAGAATTAACTGAAAATTATGGGGAAGATGCTGCAGAACGGAAAGTAGCGGCAGACGCTCAAGCCGGTCAAGGGCCTTTACAAGCTTTGGTAGACTTGGTTCCCGAAAATATAGTCGGAGCAGCGAGTAGTAATTCTAATATGTTACAGGTGATTTTTTTTGTGATATTATTCGGAATCGGTTTGATTTTAATTCCGCCAGCTAAAGCAAAACCTGTAATTGATTTCTTTGACGGTGTCAATGAAGTCGTCTTGAAAATAATAGATTTGATTATGATTGCCTCCCCTTACGGCGTTTTTGCGTTGTTAGCTTCATTGGTTGTCGAATCGCCGAGTGCCGATATTTTTATCGCTTTAGGAATGTATAGTTTAACAGTTGTTGTCGGTTTAGGGATTATGATTTTTGGATTTTATCCAGTCTTAGTTAGCTATTTGACAAGCCGAGGCTACGCAGAGTTTTTTAGAGGAATCGCACCGGCTCAGTTATTAGCCTTTTCGACTAGTTCAAGTGCAGCGACACTTCCTGTTACGATGGAAAGAACGATTGAGCATTTAGGCGTTGATGAAGATGTGGCAAGTTTTGTTTTGCCTGTTGGAGCGACGATTAATATGGATGGAACGAGTTTATATCAAGGTGTAGCAGCGGTTTTTATTGCTCAGGCTTTCGGTATGGATTTGGACTTGATGCAACAATTAACAATTGTGGTTACGGCTACGTTGGCCTCTATTGGTTCAGCTGCTGTTCCCGGTGCAGGAATGGTAATGTTGGTAATCGTGTTACAGTCTATCGGTGTGCCGCCAGAAGGTTTGGCATTGATTTTTGCAGTGGACAGACCT
>CAWVWD010000552.1:0-3378 GCA_963933585.1 uncultured Saprospiraceae bacterium | reverse complement strand
AACAATATCAATTAAAAGAAGCAGATTTTAGAGGAGACCGATTCGCAGATTTTCACACAGATTTACAAGGAAATAACGATTTATTATCCATTGTTCGTCCAGATATAGTTGAAAGTATCCATAAAGCCTATTTGGATGCCGGTACGGATTTAATCGAAACCAATACGTTTAATGCCAATACTTTTTCAATGGCAGATTACGATATGGAGCATTTGGTATATGAATTAAATGTGGCTTCTGCCAAAATTGCTAAAAAAGCAGCTCAAGAATATACTGCTAAAACACCTGATAAACCACGTTTTGCAGTCGGTGCTTTGGGCCCAACGACCAAAACGGCTTCGATTTCACCAGATGTAAACGATCCGGGTTATCGTGCAGTGTCTTTTGACGGTTTAATGGAAGCGTATTATGAGCAAGTGAGCGGTTTGATTGATGGTGGCGTTGATGCGATTTTGATTGAAACGATCTTTGATACTTTGAATGCAAAAGCGGCTTTATTTGCCGTTGATAAATGTTTTGAAGATAAAGGTGTGAAGTTGCCAATCATGATTTCGGGAACAATTACCGATGCCAGTGGCCGGACACTTTCAGGACAAACGGCTGAAGCTTTTTGGATTTCTGTGCAGCATATTGACTTATTTTCAGTTGGTTTTAATTGTGCTTTAGGTGCGACGGCGATGCGTCCTTATATTGAAGAATTATCAAAAATTGCACATGTAAATATTAGTGCTTATCCGAATGCAGGTTTGCCCAATGAGTTTGGAGAATATGACCAAACTGCAGACGAAATGGGCGATTTAGTCTTAGATTTTGCGGCAAATGGTTTTGTCAATATTCTAGGGGGTTGTTGCGGTTCTACGCCAGATCATATCGGTAGAATGGCAGAATTAGTGAAGAATATTGAACCTCGAAAAATTCCTGAACCTCGCCAATATTCTCAATATGCAGGTTTAGAACCATTAGTTTTGAGAGAGAATGTAAATTTTGTAAATATTGGAGAACGAACGAATGTAACGGGTTCAAAGAAATTTGCAAGATTGATTCGGGAAGAACAATATGAAGAAGCTTTATCGGTTGCAAGACATCAAGTAGAAGGCGGTGCACAGATTATTGACGTAAATATGGACGAAGGTTTATTAGATTCCGAAGCGGCGATGACGCAGTTTTTGAATTTAATCGGTGCAGAACCTGATATTTCGAAATTGCCAATTATGATTGATTCCTCAAAATGGTCGGTCATCGAAGCAGGTTTGAAATGTGTGCAAGGAAAATCTATCGTCAATTCAATTTCGATGAAAGAAGGCGAAGCAGAATTTATTCGTCAAGCGAAATTGGTCAAACGTTATGGTGCAGCTGCGGTTGTGATGGCGTTTGATGAAGATGGTCAAGCTGACACAATTGAGCGAAAAGTAGAGATTTGTGCAAGGGCTTATAAGGTATTAACCGAACAAATCGACTTCAACCCTTACGATATAATTTTCGATCCGAATATTTTTGCAGTCGCCACAGGAATCGAGGAACACAACGAGTATGCAATAAACTTTATCGAAGCATGTCGTCAAATCAAAAAACGTTGTCCAGGTGCAAAAATTAGCGGTGGCGTAAGTAATATTTCCTTTTCTTTCCGTGGAAATAATGCCGTTCGAGAAGCAATGCATGCTGCCTTTTTGTATCACTCCGTTCAAGCTGGAATGGATATGGGAATTGTCAACGCAGGAATGATGGAAGTTTATGCGGATATTAAACCTGAATTATTGACGAAAGTCGAGGACGTTTTATTCAATAGAACACCAGAAGCAACCAATAACTTAGTCGAGTACGCTGAGCAAGTGAAAGGCGGCGGAAAGAAGCGAGTTAAAGATTTATCTTGGCGAGAAAATACGGTCGAAAAACGCTTGGCGCACGCATTAGTAAAAGGAATTACGGATTTTGTAATTGAAGATACGGAAGAAGCAAGATTGAAATATCCAGAACCTTTGCATGTGATTGAAGGCCCCCTGATGGATGGAATGAATATCGTGGGTGATTTATTCGGTTCCGGAAAAATGTTCTTGCCGCAAGTCGTAAAATCTGCTCGGGTAATGAAGCAATCTGTGGCACACTTAACGCCTTTTATTGAAGCATTAAAATTAAAACAAGGTAATACGACGGCAAAAGGAAAAATCCTAATGGCAACCGTAAAAGGTGATGTACACGATATTGGGAAAAATATCGTCGGCGTTGTTTTGGCTTGTAATAATTATGAAATTATCGACTTGGGCGTAATGGTTCGAGCGGAAACGATATTGGCGGAAGCCAGAAAACACAACGTGGATATTATCGGATTGAGTGGATTAATCACTCCTTCATTGGATGAAATGGTTTCTGTTGCTAAAGAAATGGAACGCCAAAATTTCAAACTTCCATTAATGATTGGCGGTGCGACCACTTCAAAAACACACACCGCCGTCAAAATCGAACCACAATATTCGGGCGCAGTTGTTCACGTTTTGGATGCTTCGAGAAGTGTGACCGTTGCAAGTCAACTTTTGGGAAAAGAAACTTACGAACCGTTCGTAGAAAAAACGCGTACCGATTATGCACGCATTAGGACACAACGCAGCGGCAGAAAATCCAACAAACAATATATCACCTTAGGACAAGCAAGAAAAAATAAATTCAAAATAGATTGGTCAGATTTCAATAATTTGCCAACGAAACCAAAAACACTTGGTGTTCAAGTCTTTAACCATTATGATTTGGCAGAATTAGCTGAATATATTGATTGGACGCAATTCTTCTCGACTTGGCAATTAGCCGGAAAATTTCCAGCTATTTTGAAAGACGAAATTGTCGGAGAACAAGCCACAGAATTATACAAAGATGCGAAGGACTTATTGCAAAAAGTGATTGATGGAAAATGGTTAGAAGCTCGTGCCGTTATCGGTATTTTTCCTGCAAATGCTTGTTCAGATGACGACATCGAAGTCTATGCAAACGACGAAAGAACAGAAGTCAAAGCCGTTTTGAAAAATTTACGCCAACAACGTAAAAAAGCACCGGGACAACCGAATATTTCCTTAACGGATTTCATCGCACCAAAAGCGGAAACAGAAGATTATATCGGTGCGTTTGCAGTGACGGCAGGAATTGGCATCGAAAAGCATGTGAAACGCTTTGAGGAAACGCATGACGATTATAATGCGATTATGCTAAAAGCAATTGCAGACCGTTTTGCGGAAGCGTTTGCAGAACGTTTGCACGAGCGAGTTCGTAAAGAGTTTTGGGCTTACGCAACAGATGAAAATCTCGATAATGAAGCACTTATATCCGAAAAGTATAAAGGGATTCGTCCAGCACCAGGTTATCCTGCTTGTCCAGAACATCGAGAAAAGGAAA
>CAWVWD010000551.1:0-3406 GCA_963933585.1 uncultured Saprospiraceae bacterium | reverse complement strand
ATCATAAAACAAAAAATTGGTAAAAGTTGATATTTCAATCACGAAAGAGCGACACTCAAAAACGATTAAATTCATAGAAGGTTTAAGGCAGCTCATAATACATTAATTCTTCTTCATCATTCGCAATTCTAATCAGTTTAATGAATTTTAAACCTAACTTTTCTAATAGTTTTTGAGAATTAATGTTTTCTTTAATTGTAATCGCGCTTATTTTTTTGATATTAAATACGTTGGTTCCAGCGTCTAAGATTTTATGTGCGGCCTCAAAAGCATAACCCTTCCTTTCGTATGCTGGCAAAAACGCAAATCCAATATCAATACCTTCTAAACCAACTCTATCATATAAACCACAACTTCCAATCTTAGCATTATCCGACTTTCTTAGGAGCACGTAATTGCCATAACCTAGTCGCTCTAATTGTGGCATCATTCGGGTATTAATATAGTGCGTCGCATCTTCAAGGGAATTGATATTCCTATCACCAATATTTTGTTTCCATTTTGGCGTATTCATAAGTTCAAGTACAAACGCAGCATCTTCGAGAGGTAATGCTGGTCTTAGAAATAAACGTGCCGTTTCAAAAGTTTTGTAATTCATACTTTTTTATTTGATTGTTCAGTGAAATAATTTAAAATGCTACATTCGCACATTTAAAATGTCCTTCAGGACAAGCTTTTTTTCCATGTAAACCACAGGGCCGGCAAGATAAATTCTCTTTTGTTTCAATGATTTTGTGATTATCTGAAAGCGGCGTAAAACCAAATCTTGGAACAGTCGAACAAAAAACAGCTGTCATTGGTGCATTCATTGCGGAAGCAATATGAATTGGAGCGGAATCGTTAGCGTAGTTCATCGTTGCTTTTGACATCAAAGCTGCTGACTCCAATAGATTAAGCTTTCCACAAAGATTAAATATATTTGGATAGTTTACATAATTTTTAATATTTTCGCACGCATCAAAATCACTTGGACCGCCAATTAAACAAACGCTTAAATCACTTGGTAAACGTCTAATCAGTTCTGCCCATTTTTCGGCAGGTAATTGTTTGGTAAACCAAACCGAAGTAGGTGCAATAGTGATGAAATTTTGAGAATTAATGTTCAAATCAATTAATAATTGATTCGTTTTTTGAAAGTTTTGAGGAGAAGGATGTAATTTTGGCATTTCAAAACAATCATCGGTTAAGTCTTGAATAAGTGAAAGGTTTCGTTCTACTTCGTGTGTGCCATCGAGCTCGTGTTTTAATTTTTTATTAAAAAAGAAGCTCATTGGGTTTTTACGAAAACCAACTTTTATCTTAGCACTTGAAAACGCCGTTAAAACGCCGGTTGATAAAAAACGTTGGATATTAATTACCAAATCGTATTTTTCTAAACGGATGGTTTTTAATAGTTTATAAAAATTTTTGTATTTTGAATCTTTCTTATTCCAAATCAAAACTTGATGTAAATGAGGATGATTCACCAAAAGTGATTCGTTCCCTTTTCGGACTAAAAAGTCCAGTTGTGCATTAGGAAAAAAACAGTTTATTTTTTCAATTATCGGTGTTGCGAGTACCACATCACCAATGAACGCCGTCTGAATGATTAGAATCTTATTCAAAGTTTAAAATTAGATTTGAGAAAATGAGATTTGAGATTTGAGATTGGCCATTTAAATGGTATCTCATATCTCATATCTCACATCTATAATAACATTTATTCACAAAATAAAAAAGTATATGAAAATGAAGAACTATTTATCGCTCATTTTAATTTGTATGAGTTTCATAGCATCGGCTCAAAGTGCAAACGGTTTCGCATCTTTTATCGGTGACGAATTTCACAAACTAAAAATGGCAAGTGGAGAAACATATGATAAGACGACAATGGTCGCTCAACATCGTGATTTAGCTTATGGAACAAAGGTAAAAGTAACGAATAATAATAATGGTGAAACAGTTATTGTAACGATTAAAGATCGAGGGCCTTTTATGAAAGGTGAAATTATTGGACTATCTCATGCTGCAGGAAAAGCATTAGGAATGGTTTATGGCGGCAAAAAAGCTCCAGTTAGAATAGAAGTAGTCGGTGCCGGAAATACAGTTATTGCAACAGATTCAGAGCCTAAAGCTCGTTCAAAAACTGCTGAAAATACAACAAAAAGAAAGACGGAAGTCGAAGAATATAATAAACCAACGGGGAAGCTTACGCCTAAAAAGGCAGCCGTTTCCACACCCAAAAAAGCACCTAAAAAGGCTTGGTCATCTTCGACTGGTATTTATAAAGCAGATATCATGGATCAACCAAAGAAAGGTTATGGGGTTCAGGTTGGTGTTTTTTCGGATATGAATACGGTAATTGAAAGAGTCATGGCGTTGAAGACGAAAGGTTTCAACGATGTGTTTTTTACGATTGATACGGAAAATGGAAAAACAAGTTATAAAATTATCCTTGGAAATTATGATTCTCAAGCGAAAGCGAGTTCTTATAAGAAAAACTTAAAAGCTAAGTTTAGAATCAATGGATTCATAGTTAATTTTGTAGAATTGTAATACGTACAAATCGTGGATAAACCTATAAGGTTTTCAAAATCTTATAGGTTTACTATTAATGCGTTACGATGATATTTAGAAATACAAAAGGGCTAACTTCGAAAATCGAAATTAGCCCTTTTTATATTTTCCACGACTGCGTCATGGGTTGAGTTCTGTTGTCCTTATGGGACTTACCGTTAGCATGATAAAATAATTAATACTTTATAATTAATACTTAACGTACTACGCTTTCACTTCTGGCATTTTACATATTTCGTCCTCTGTTTTCCCACAAACAGTACAATCTCCGATTTGGGATTTTAGCATAGGATTATTTGTCGCACAAGTTCCCCTGAACTCTTCGCCTGTTACGATACCTCGAATGTTAATCAAGATAAATGATAAACCAAATGCAACGAAAATGATAATTAATATTGGAAAGAAAGTATCCATAATATTTAGATTTTTACTCAATGATTTTAACCGATTTTCAAAGTATTACAACAACTCAATGATAGTGAAAGTTGTCCTTTGAATTTAAAGTGTAAAGGTAACGAATAAATTAAAATTAAAATGACAAATCAAAATTAAAAAATATATAGAGTATGAGAATGTAATCACTTTGAAAAAGTTGATTTACCGCTACGCTTCTAATTAAGGTGTGAAAAGTAAATTGAATAACTATAAAAATCAAGTATTAAGGAGAATGTTCATTGAACGGTATCCAAGTTTTAAAAATTAATTAAAATGTTTAGTGAATCGTCCACCATAGGTTGTAATGAGCTCTCTGCAGATAGCGTTTCAACCTTTAATTTTTTTATTCCAACTATTTTTATTTCGCTTTAAAGATAAAAATAATTGAATGAGAAGTGTCTGATTACTAGCCCAT
>CAWVWD010000550.1:0-3408 GCA_963933585.1 uncultured Saprospiraceae bacterium | reverse complement strand
GAACAAATCTAAATCGCCATCATTGTCATAATCACCCCAAGTTCCTACGGTTGAACTCGCCATATCTGCACCGAATAAAGCCGTGCTTGTCTCGGTGAATGTTCCGTCGCCATTATTCTTATATAAAATATTTGCTTCGTCAGAATCGTAATTCGCAATAAATAAATCTGGGTAACAATCATTGTTATAATCTCCCCAAGCTACTGACCAAGTATTCGCTTGTGGCGTAACGATGTTTTGAGGTAAAACAATATCAGAACAAATCAAAACACCAGTCGCTTCTGTTGCTTGTTGGAATTCTCCATCGAAGATTCCAGAAATTATTGTTTCAGTCGTTAAAAGTGTTCTATCGATAATTAAATCACCATTAAATTGATTGATTGCTAAAGTCACTGCTGTTTCAATAACGTAAGTATGAAGTGGTTGGAACGTTGGTAAATTAGCAAAATTAATTGTTGTTTTTCCTGTATTTGTATTGATTGAAATTATACCTGGATAAACTTGATTCGTTGTCAGATTCTCTAAATTAGAATACAACACAACTGCTCCATCTGGTACAACAACTTCAACGGTAGGATTTAATAAATCATACTGGGCATTACTAAAAGTCAATTGATTATTGATGATTGCCGTATCATTAATACCGAAACAATCATTTATAAAACCTAAAGTTGGATCAATGACATCACCACTAATTATAAAATCTTGCGTTTTTGATGTACCAAAATATGCCATCCAGTTATCATTAAAGTTTGTATTAAAAACAGAAACTTCAATATCAGCGTTAACTAATAAATAAGGTCTATCAGAACCAGAATTTGGATTGCCATTACCATTATAAATTGATTTCCATTCTGCTAAATTCAACGCACAATCGATATATCTACCGGGTGCAATTGTATAGGTTCTATTAATAACCTGGCCACCAGTTTTGGCATCTACAATAGTAACATTTGCACTATCTTTTGCAAAAATGTATAAGTGTGTCGATTTTCCTAAATCGTTTGTTCCAGTGAAAGGATTCAAGACATTTGCTTCATTTCCTGGAGGTGCCATGTATGCTAAAAAATCTTTTCCTGCTGCTTTTCCATCTCGTCCACTCATCATAGAAGCGACATCAGAAGTTCCCGGATTACCCGTTTCTAACCAGTTCGCCTCAAAAACAGAAACTTGTTTTCCGGGTGTACAAGTAATACGAAAGACTTTATCAATATTTCCGGAATAAGAAATCCAATCGCCGGGTTCTAAATTATTTAAATTCCAAGAAGTGACATTTATCCAACTTCCATTATTATAATAATCCAACGTTACAGCGTTTGTCGAATCCCAAGATACGACACGAATTTCCTGCTCTTTTGCAGATTGTGTATGAACGGTGAAATAGAATAAATCACCAGAAGATGAACCATTGTCAGAAGGAACATAACCGCCTCCATCTTTTGCATTTCCTGATAAAGCACCATATTGGACAGTAATTGGTTTATTTGATTCTATCAAATAAGTACCACCGGATTCCATGATGTTTTTACCATCAGTATATTCGAATATAATATCTTCGCCAATATTTAAAGTCCTTTGTTTAATAATAATACCGGAATCGATTTGGACACTTGTATAACCAGTTGTTGTTTTTAAAACTTTATGAATTGCTCTAATGGTAACAGTTGTAGAATCCTCAAAAGCATAAACATTTAAGTCTCGATTAGAATAAGATTTTTCAGGAGCATAAACGATAAAGCGTTGTCCCTTAGAGGTTTTATTCGTGGCAGGAACCCAATCATGTTGCCAATCTGAATTTGTAGATTGAGAAGCAAATATTAAATTACTTGAAGTCACGATGAAATAATCACCATCTTGTTTTCCGCCTTTGTCATCATTGACACCATTATCTTTAATGTATAAAATATAAGATTGACCGGCCATTAATGTACCACTAACAGAATCATCTGTATCGCCATCCATTCCATCATCTACAATATCAAAAGTCGTATTGTCATAAATTGCGGTGATGACTAAGTTTACCGCCCGAGAAGAATAATCCGCATTTGGTGGAACAAAAATCTGAAAATAAGTAGAAGCTTCACCGGTTGCATTCACATTGGTAAACGCGGTTAATATGATTATTAGGAGTAAAAAAGGTTTGTTAAATGATTTCATTATAATAATTATATTTAGATTTAATTATATTTATATTTCGATAGTTAATTACCGAAATAAGTGCCATTTATTATTAATCATTCTACAACGTATGGAAGTTAAATTAAAAGAAATCATACTTTTTTTAAATTTTAAAAAAAAATGATTTCTTGTTTTTTTTAAATGCATTGTTATCAGATGTTTATAGATTAATAATAAAAGGCAATTGAATAAAAAAATTATTCTGAATTATTACTATACAAATTAATTTTTTGGTTAAAAATCATACAATTATTTCCCAAAATGGGATTATTTTTTTATTTGTGGACTATATCGCATTTTGGGCTTTTGAGCATATTAACTAGATCACCCTTAAATTGTGTTGGCTTTTGATAAGATTTCTGAATAAGTAAAGCCGATTTAGTTTTTTGTGTAAAAAAAAAACGCCTTGAATTTATTGATATTCAAGGCGTTTTAAATTAAATTTATATTATTTGTTATTTCAGTCTTATAATATTGCATTAATACTTAAAAAAAATTATTCAACTTAAAACCTTTCGCGACTATAGGAGAACTAATAGGCCTCATTTATCCATTAGAATGATAAAAAATAATATAAGAATTGAAGAGTGAAATTTAAACTTTCAAATCTTCCATACTCATAATTGGAAATTGTGGATTCATTTTTTCCAAAGTTTTTGCTACTAATTTCGCGGCACAATAATTACGATACCAACGCTGGTCAGCTGGAATAATATTCCATGGAATAGAATTACAACGATTCAAAACATCGTGATAAGCATCTCGGTATTCGTCCCAACGTTTCGCTTCTTTCCAATCATTAGAATTATGTTTCCAATTTTTTTCAGGTTTATCAATGCGTTCTTGTAATTTTTCTTGTTGATGTGCTTGTGAAAGATGCAAATAGCATTTTACAATCGTCGTATTATTATCAAAAGCCAATAATTCCTCAAAAGCATTAATTGCATTAATTCGTTTATCGACCTGCTCTTCCGAAATCCATTTATGAACTCGCTGAACCAAAATATCTTCATAATGCGACCGCACAAAAACTTGAATCATACCTTTTTTTGGAGCGTGCTGATGCACTCGCCAAAGGAAATCGTGGGCAAATTCTTCCTCCGTTGGTTTACCATAACCTTTCACATTAATAGCAATCGGACTACATTCTCGAAAAACATTATCAGTTGAGCCATCTTTTCCACTAGAGTCCATTCCTTGAAAAATCACTAAAAGGCTCTGTTTTTTTTC
>CAWVWD010000549.1:0-3422 GCA_963933585.1 uncultured Saprospiraceae bacterium | reverse complement strand
TAAGCTTGTAACTCGCCTAAGTATGGAAACGAACGATGCGGATAACATGAATTTGCTTCAAAATCAGGATTGTTAATCTGTCCGCCAAGTGTATTAATTTGTAAAATCAAACCTCGATTATCATGGACTTTCTGAATTACACTTTCGATACAATCCTTGATACTGCTGAAATCTTGGTATAGTCCGGCACAAGCATTTTTAAAATAAATGGGTGTTTTGATTCCGTAATAACGGCGTAAGGCTTTCGCCAAATCATTTGTTGGTTCACCAATCGTTGCTTTGTCCATGATGGCTGATAAACCATCCAAAACTGGTTGAATTTCCGCTCTTCGATTATCGGCATCCGTAATCAAAAGCGTCAACGTTTTACCATTCAAAACGAAGGCAGCGAAACAGGAATCGGGTAGGAGAGCCGTTAGTTCAAAAAACTTTTCCAATAAAGACGTTGCTCGCTGAACGTCTAATTTATAAGCTTTAAATAAGTGTCGAGTGAATTTTTTTGGTGCTTCATGAACCTTGAACGTCAAATTTGCTACGATACCAAAGTTTCCATTATTTCCACCTCGGCAAGCCCAAAGTATTTCGTCATCATCTTTCGCTTCGTGAATATTTCCGTTGCCATCAATCATCGTTAAACCGACCAAACTATCGCAAGTTAAACCATGTTTTCGAGCAAATAAACCATATCCACCACCAAGTGTTAAACCTGCAATGCCAACGGTTGCACAAGAACCAGCTGGAATAATTTTACCTTTCGGCAATAAGTCATCATATACTTGAAAAAGCTTTACACCAGCGCCCATTTTTACCGTTTCGTCGTCTATCCATTCGATATTGTCAAACAAGGAAAGGTTAATCGACATTCCGCCATCATTAGAAGAAAATCCTTCGAAACTGTGTCCGCCGCTTTTTACACAAACTTGTAAACCAAATTGTTTGGCGTATTTCACTGCTTCTGCAATGCCTTCCGCATTTTTGCATAATGCAATGACTTTCGGATTTTTTGGAACCCGTTTGTTAAAACCAATATTTAACGTCGTATATTTTTCGTCATCTGCTCGAAGTAAAACCAAATTATTACTTTCAAACTCTTCGCTAATTGTTTCAACGATTTGCTCGATTTCTGGCTGTTCTGGTGCTTCAACTTGTTGCTGAACAGTCGGTGATTTTTCATTTTTACAAGCCGGTAAATAAATTGCCGCACCAGCTAAAACTAAATTTCTGATGAATTTTCGTCTGTTTTGGTTATCCATAATTTTTTTTATTTTTTGGTATCATCAAATATAAAAAAAACGTTCTTTATTGAGAACGATTACTAAAATGAATTTTCATTTATCAAATAAGATTTTACTTATGAAAAACTATCTAATTTTAATACTAATCTTTTGTTCGCAAAACATTCAAGCACAAAACTGTTCTGGTTTTGAAAATTATCCAAATGGAATGGAAGCTGGAAAAGCGGCTTTTATGGAATTTAAAAAATTGGTGGAGCAATCGGAATTTGAAAAAGCATTGCCTATTTGGGAAGATTTGTATCAATATTCACCAACGGTAGGTAAATTCATGCGAAAACCAGCAATCAAAATGTACAAAGCCCTTATTGAAAACGAGAAAAAAGCAAACCAACAGGAAATTTACAAGGAAAAAATTCTGGCTATTTATGAACGAAACTTGGCTTGTTTATACACAACTCGACAAGATTCTGGGCAACTTTTAGAAATAATGGCTTATCATTTTTCAGCAATTGCTTATGATGATGTGGATAAAACGTTGAAAACGTATCAAAAAGCAGTTGAAATAAATGGCGATTCTACGAGTGCTTATATTTTAGCGTATTATGCGGATCATGTTGTGTTCATGTACGTAAATGATTTGATTTCAAAAGACGTTCTTAAAAAAACGTACAAAGAGTTGGAAGCAATTAAAAATGCGAATGGTGAGGATTCTGAATATTTAGAAAATTGGTATTATGTGGAGGAATACTTTGAACCGATCTTGTTTCCTATAGGGATTTTTGATTGTGGCTTTTTTGAGCAGAAATTATTAACCGATTCTAATGATGCAATTCGTAAAAATGATATGGAAAAAATGAAGCGAATTTTGGGAATTTTGATTGAGAAAAATTGTGAAGGTTCAGCATTAGTGGAAATGTTGCGGAAAGCAATTGGCGATAAGTAAGGTTTTTATTGGTAAAGACCCTAACAGGTTTCGGAAACCTGTTAGGTCTGACTGTAATACTATTCTTTTTTTTCTTTTTCTTGCTCTTTCTGAATATTCTCTACCATATTCGTCAAATCCACAAAGTCCTGTACCGACAACTGTTCTGGACGTTCTCTAAACAACGGGGTTTCTAAAACTTCATGTCCTTTTATAAATGCTTTCATCGTATTCCGAAGCATTTTTCGGCGTTGACCGAAAGAAAGTTTGACGATTGCTCGGAATAATTTATGGCTACAACCTAAGTTTTCATAATCCGGTTTTCGGGTCAAACGAATAACCGCAGACATAACTCTTGGCGGTGGATCGAATGATTCTGGTTCGACAATGAATAATAATTCTCCATCATAAAAAGCTTGTGTCAAAACGCTGATAACGCCGTAAGTTTTATTTCCCGGAGGAGCGACGATTCGTTCTGCCATTTCCTTCTGAAACATACCCACCATTTCGGGTACGAATTGGCGAGATTCTATCATTTTGAAGACAATTTGAGAAGAGATATTGTAAGGGTAATTACCGATAATTGCGAAGTTTTGACCCATCACTTCTTCTAATCGAAGTTTCATAAAATCTTCAGAAATAATATTGGGCGATAGTTTTGGATAGTTGGAATTCAGATACGAAACCATATCTCTATCCGCTTCCACGACTTTCAAATTATAATCTTTTTCCAATAAATATTTCGTCAACATTCCTTTTCCTGGTCCGACTTCCAAAACGTCATTATAGGTTGTTGTTAATGATAAACTATCCGCAATCTGTCGTGAAATTATTTCTGAGATCAAAAAGTGCTGACCGTAAGATTTTTTTGCCTTCATGTTTTTTGGTTGCGAGTTGCGTGTTGCGAGTTACGAGTTTGACCAACCAACGACGGATTTGTGATTTATTCTAAATTATGATTATAATTCAAATTGTCGTTAATTCGTCAAACCCGCAACTCGTAACTCGTAACTCGTTTATTTCCCCGTAAAATTCGCTGTTCTTTTTTCAATAAATGCACTCACGCCTTCTGCAAAATCCTTCGTTGCGGCACATTCGCCGAAAGCGATGGCTTCCATATTTTGTCCGTCTTCATCGGTGTAATACGCATTCACACATTCGATGACTTTTGAAACGGCAAACGGTGCTTTTGTGCCGATTTTGGTCAATAATTCTGTTGCTTTTGCGACTTCTTCGCCAGCAGGAACAACGTAATTTACCAACCC
>CAWVWD010000548.1:0-3454 GCA_963933585.1 uncultured Saprospiraceae bacterium | reverse complement strand
CAATACACCAAATTTTAAATATTACTTTCTTAACTGACAATCTACATATGCATGTTTTTCATCAATCAATATACTGATTAAAATCGCTCTATTTTGGTTAAACAAACCAAAACGGCTACCCTCAAATTCGTTAAAAAAAATATTAGGTACTTTTAAATTCTCATTGATAAAATATATTATCTATTATTCCTTATTCATTTTTAATTGAATCTCCTTCCACATCGAAAATAAAACAGGCACGGTAAACATCGTTATCATTTGTAACAGCATTCCGCCAAAAGATGGAATTGCCATTGGCAACATAATATCTGAGCCTCGTCCCGTTGAAGTCAAAACTGGCAACAATGCCAAAATAGTCGTTGCCGTCGTCATCATCGCAGGGCGTACCCGTCGCAAACCGCCTTCGACGACGGCATCTCGAATACCTTGAATGTCCGTTGGCATATTTCGCTTGAAACTATCTTTTAGGAAAGTACCGACTAAAACGCCATCATCTGTCGCAATTCCGAATAATGCCAAAAAGCCAACCCACACCGCCACACTTAAATTAATCGTTTGAATCTGGAATAAATCCCGCATATCTTGGCCAAAGAAATTAAAATTCAAAAACCACGCAGTATCATATAAACCAATCATTATAAATCCACCTGCAAAGGCTATGAAAACACCTGAAAAAACCATTAAAGAAATCGTGATAGATTTGAACTGGAAATATAAAATCAAAAAAATGATCGCTAGAGCAATGGGTACAACAAGACTTAGGCGTTTACTCGCTCGAACTTGCTGCTCGTAATTTCCTGCAAAACGATAGTTGATGCCATTCGGAACTTCCAATATACCTTCATCGATTTTTGATTGTAAATATTCTTGTGCATTATTCACGACTTCGACTTCAGAAAAACCATCTTCTTTATCAAATAATACAAAACCAATCAAGAATCCATCTTCCGATTTAATCGCTTGAGGGCCTTGCTCATATTTTATTTCTATCAAATCACCTAAGGGGATTTGTCCACCGCTTGAAGTTGGCAGATAGATTTTTTTCAAAATATCCGGACCGTTTCGCAATTCACGAGGATAGCGAATTCGGATATTATAACGTTCTCGTCCTTCTACCGTCGTCGTCATATTCATACCACCGATAGCCGCCTGAATATGCTGTTGCACTTGTTCAATAGTCAATCCATGCCGACTAATTGCCTGTCTATCAATATCCAATAACATATAAGGTTTACCGACAATTCTATCTGCAAAAACGGCTGCATCTTTTACGCCTTCAATGTCTTTAAGGTGTTTTTCTAATTCTAAACCGAAAGCTTCTATTTTGACCAAATCGCTACCCCTTACTTTAATCCCCATCGGTGCTCTCATACCTGTTTGTAACATAATCAAACGGGTTTCAATCGGTTGTAATTTAGGTGCTGACGTCACGCCTGGCAACTTAGTCACTCGAACTATTTCCGCCCAAATATCATCCGGATTTTTGATTTCATCCCGCCATTGACGGAAATATTGACCATTTCTATCTCGTATTAATTCGTTGCTTTTATCTTTTAAATATGCGCCGTTCTCATCCGTTTTGAAGCGAACCCGATGCCCATTTTTATCCGTTTTATATTCAGATTTATACAAGATTACATTTTCATACATCGACATCGGTGCAGGATCAAGGGCGGAGCTAACTCGTCCTGCTTTGCCGACAACGGTTTCGACTTCAGGAATAGCGGTCACAGCCATATCAAGCATTCGCAAGTTTTTGATATTTTCTTGCATACCCGAATGTGGCATTGAGGTTGGCATTAATAAAAAAGAACCTTCGTCTAAAGACGGCATAAATTCTTCTCCTATATTTTTAAAAACCATATAACCTTGGTATAAAATGAAGCCGACGACCAATAAAAACAATAATTTGAATTGTAATAAGAACCGTAATATCTTTTCGTAAAAATGAATGATGACGTAGAAAAATCCGATTAAGCTACCCACCAAGATTACTAAAAATAAAAAATTCGTCAACTCTGAATTTGTAACACCTAGCGGCATCCATATTATGGCAAGGAGGTACGTAACCGAAATTGCCAAAACAATATTTATAGTATTTTTTAAATAAAGACCTGTTTGTTTACTAAACCTATAAGGTTTTAAAGAAGCTATAAGTTTGAATCGTTTGAATCGTTTAAAGCCATTTAATCGGAGTCCAAAAATAGTATGAGCCAAAGGTGGAATAATCGCAATCGCAACAATTACAGCCGCAACGAGGGCAAAAGTTTTGGTATAAGCCAACGGTCGGAATAATTTCCCTTCTGCCGCTTCCATCGTAAAAATAGGAATAAAACTAATCACCGTCGTTGCAACGGCAGTAATTACAGCACCTGCCACTTCGATTGTCGCTTCATAAATCGAAGTGAACAAACTTTCCTTTTCGCCCTGTTCATTTATTCGAGTAACCATACTTTCCATGAGTACAATTCCCATATCGACCATCGTTCCGATAGCGATTGCAATTCCCGAAAGGGCCACAATATTAGCATCGACATTAAAAATTTTCATAGCAATGAAACACATTAATACCGCAATAGGCAGCGAAATAGCGACTAAAATCGAGGATTTCAAATTCAATAACATCAAGATTACGACGATGACCGTAATTAAAATTTCTAAAGAAAGGGCTTCTTGAAGTGTTCCAATCGTTTCGTTAATTAGTGTCGTCCTATCATAAAAAGGAATAATATTAACTTGCGAGATTGTACCGTCTGCTAAGATTTTGGTAGCTAAACCTGGTTCGATTTCCGCTATTTTATCTTTTACATTTTTAATTACTTCCAATGGGTTTGCACCATATCGAGCGACCACCACACCGCCAACGGCTTCCGCTCCAGACTTATCTAAAATCCCTCTTCGAGTAGCCGGGCCAATATTTACTTTAGCCACATCACCAATCCGAATCGGCACATTATTATTGGTTTTGAGGACCGATTGCTCAATATCTTCGATATTTTGTACGTAGCCTAAGCCACGCACAAAATATTCTGCCATATTGATTTCGATGGTTTGAGCACCTATATCGATATTACTACCCTTAATAGCTGCCATGACTTGCGGGAGCGTAATCCCGTAGGTTTTCATCGCTTCGGGGTTCACATCGACTTGATATTCCTTAACGAAACCACCAATAGAAGCCACCTCTGCCACACCTTCAGCAGCCGATAGGCCATATTTTACATAAAAATCCTGAATGGTTCGGAGTTCATGTAAGTCCCAACCACCGGTAGGATGACCGTCTTTATCTTGTCCTTCGAGGGTATACCAATAGATTTGACCGAGTGCGGTCGCATCAGGTCCAAGCGACGGCTGTACACCATCGGGTAATGTTCCCGAAGGCAGGGAATTTAGTTTTTCTAAAATTCTGTTTCTACTCCAATAAAATTCTACCTCCTCATTAAAAATAAGATAG
>CAWVWD010000547.1:0-3470 GCA_963933585.1 uncultured Saprospiraceae bacterium | reverse complement strand
GGCTTTTATCGCTATGTTTTTATTCATTTTTAATCTGGTTTTATTGGTTTTATTAATTTTTATTTAGAGGTATTTGTTATTCCAGTCCCTTATATCTTCAAATTCCTAAAGATAGGAAAATGTTTGTTTGGAAGATAAGACGTTTTCAAATATTCAAAATTTTCAAAAAATGAGGGCTTACCCGTCATTGACAAGTAAGCCCTTCAAAATTCACCAATAAATTTTAATCCAAATCCAACTCTATTTAAGACTTTATTCGAACTTAGATGACCAAGATTCAAACGCCTTACAAAGCTATCGTGAACTATAAATAAATCAAGCACCATTTTGTTCATTTTTTTTTGTTAAAAAAATTAGTTTAACAATTTTATAAATCACAAAATCATCCGTTTTCTAATTTCTTATTCCTAATATTTTGATATTTGTGGGCATTATTGTAGATTATAAAATAAAGCTACTAGGAATCAAAGTTCAGGCACACGCATCAATTTTATAATTACATTTATCAATAATCACCACGAAAATAATACAAATGAAAATTGTACTTATCATATTTATAAGTCTAATATCACTTAATTTATCTGCTCAAGATGGGAATTTCAAATATATTTCGACTGGTATAAAAGCGGGTACGGAAATCGGTTTTATGTCTTTAAAGTCATCGGAAAGAGAAAGTAAAACCGCTTTAAGTTTGGGTTATTCGATAATGATTGATTTTTTGGAATATCGTTTTAATCCAACTTGGTCGGCAAATATTGGTGTTGGTTTTACGCATCGAAATTATCGGCAAATCGTTGATGACGTACATTCTCCCGATATTTTTGCGAAAGCATCAGGTCAAGAAAATATTCTGGTTCAAAATATTGAAGTGCCTTTGACGATTCGGTATTACCTCACACCTGAAAATAAATTTCGCCATTATTATTTGACGACTGGCAGCACGGTTTATTATAATTTACACCACAATTCTAAGCAAGAAATCTTTTTATCAAACGGCAGTACGTGGGAATTTAACATTCAAAATGATTTAAAACGAACGACTTTCGCAGCGACTTTTGGTGTTGGCTTGGAGTTGAAAACGAATTATAGGTTGGCTTATGTCTTAGAAGCTATCGGGCAGTTTAATTTTAATCAAGTGCCGTTTGAATATGGACGTGATGCGAAGGCGTTGGGAAGTATTGGGCTTTTGGTTGGGGTGAAGTTTTAGCGAGTTGCGGGTTGCGAGTTGCGGGTTGCGAGTTGCGGGTTGCGAGTTACGAGTTTAACCGTTTAAGTGTGCAATAAGCGTTTTTTTTCACCGCAGCTGCGGTGATTCTCTTTTTACATCAAAACGGTCAAACTCGTCCCGAGGCTTCGGGACAACTCGTAACTTATTTCTTTTTTTTGTTAAATTTTAATCTCTCTATTATTTTCTAATTTTTTTATTTATATTATTATATTTTAATTTGATTATCCATACATACAAAACCAATTTTATCATGCAAAACTTACTATTTCAGACAAAATCGTTATCTAAATCCTTTTACGTTAGAAGACAATTCTTCCAATAAAAAAAATACACCTCGTAGCTATAAGAATTGCTCCTCTTTTATTGAAAAATAATCAAGAGGACAATCTTTCATATATTTTTTCAAATTTAAAAACTTTTAACAGATGAAAAAAAACATCATTACAACATGGAGTACAATCCTGTTGCTCTTGCTGTATTTTGGTAGTGCAGCACAGGAAAGTCCGCCTTTAGAACAAAAAACAAATCATGGTTTAGCCAAACCAAAATTGGCATCAGTACAAGTGGCTTTCAATCTACTTTGTTGGGCGTTCGGACAGATTTACTACCGAGTTCTGGGTTTTCTGGTTTTCCACATACGATTGATAAAACTTATAGCTTTTCGGTCGCAGGATTGATGCAAACACCGATTTTTCAATTTTTTGAAGTCGAGTATGGTTTCGGGTATTTTTTGGAAAGAGAAAAAATATTTATTGACTATAATGATTGGTTCACAGGCGAACCTAAAGTAGCAAACCTAAACATTAATCTGCATTATTTAGAAATTCCTATTGGAATTAGGGGAATATTATTTAAAAAATTAAATAATCAAATAATTGTATCAGGAAATTTAAATCCACGATTATTATTGATAGGAGATGACAACTATCAAAATATAATTTTTCAAGAGATTGGAAACCCAAGTCGCCCCTATAATAAAATAATAATAATAAATGGAGGCTTATCTTTCGGTTTTCGTCAAAGAATTGATAATAATTATTTTGAAATATTAGCTTTTCAATCTTATGATTTAATGCCAATGCTAAAAAGAGAAGGTTGGGGTTTTTATAAAGATTTATATCCTGCTCGAAATAGTCAAGTGGGTATTAAAATTAATTATTTTTTTTTAAAAATTAGAGCTGTTTATTAGATTTTAGATGGATGCGTATGCGACTTTTCGGAACATGTTTGACCGTTTTCTGTTTTTTACGTTTGAACGGTCAAACTCGAAACCCGCAACTCGCTAAACCCGAACACTAATTTTTTTCGATAATTCCATTGATATTTTAATCATCTTATTTTGAAAATTAATTTCAATAAAGTCCGTACTAATATTTTCCACTTTAAACTCACTTCCTGGTAACAAACCCAACTCCCAAAGTCGAGTCACGATATAATCATTCATTTGCTGATTTTCGATTTTTGCGAATTGATTTAAACCTAACTTTACTAAGGTAAAAGCCACTAATTTACTGCTTTTCGGAATTGGTGAACCATGTGGATCGTGTGCTGGAAAACCTAATTTCTCTTCCAGTTCGTCCATGATTTCGTCTGTCAAAATATGTTCGTATCTTTCTGCATCTTCGTGAATTTGTTCTGCTGTTAAACCCATTTTCTCTACCAAATACGTTTCCCAAAGTCGATGTGCTCGAACCAATCGAGTTGCTTGAACATTACCGTCCGACGTTAATTTTAATACTTTATTATTAATTACTAATAAACCACTTCTTTTCAATTTTGGTAATATTCTATTAATCGCGACGATACTAAAACCTAACTTATCCGATAACTTCGCCACCGTTACACTTCCTCTTTCGCTTAACCGGAGCGTTTGTTTTAAAATATCTTCAATCAGAATTTTTTTCTTCATTTTCCGATTTCTAAAATACCTAAAAACCAAACCTTTCTCCGGTGAAAATAACATTGCCAAAGCATAAATTATCGTCGCAACGACAGTCATTGCAGGCCCAGGAGTTGTATCCCAAATAATCGCCAATATTAAACCAGAAACGGCCGAGAAGAAACCAATAAATCCAGCATAAACCAAGACTCGCTGCAATCGATTCGTGAGTAACAAAGCTGTAGCAGCAGGCGTTATCAACATCGCAACGACCAAAATCACCCCAACCGTTCGCAACGAAGCAACTACGACAAACGATAATAATAACATTAAGAAATAATGAACCGTTTTTACGGAAATTCC
>CAWVWD010000546.1:0-3472 GCA_963933585.1 uncultured Saprospiraceae bacterium | reverse complement strand
CTCCATAATTAGGATTAATCATTGCTTCATCATTACTAATTTCTAAATCCCATAAGAAAATATAAAACGCATCAGGAATCATTTCGCCTCGTTTTGAACGCAAATTAGCATAAGCAAAAAGGTAGCTTGCCCATTTGTAAGTTATCATTGATTCATAATAATTTTTCAAACCCGGCGTAAAATCTTGTTGAATAGAGTCATTTTGATAAAAACGACGTTCAGCATCTTGTCGTTGTGCAACATACATTGTGAAATCATCCGATGATAATTCGTTCATCTTATTAAAAATAGAATCGGGAACAGAGACAGAAGGAAAAACGATGGCTTCCTCAAATTTATCTCGCATTCCAAATTTTTGTACATAACGATGAATGAATGAATTATCATTAAAACCGATTCCACTGAACGTCATTGAATTATAGAAATCTTTATTATCAAAGTTCAACTCTAGTTTACTATCAGGATTCAAAAAAAGTAGCATTTCTTTATCACCATAAATTAATGTCACGGGCAACGGTTCAGAAATTTCTAACGCGACAGCATAATCACCACTAAAATCTAAATCAGTTTCTATGACGACTTCCGAGCCATTAATAATATTCTGTGCGTATTTTATTTTTAGTGTTCGCGTACTTGGATTTATTATTTTTCCATAGACGACTGCTCTATTTTGAGCAAAACTGGTTAAAACAAAAAGTAACAAACAAATAATTGTGATAATTTTTTTTTTCATAATAAAGCAGCAATATTTTTAGGTTTTATAAATTTGATTGGTAACTATCACCAATTCTAAAGTTAAATAGTTCGTTTCAATTAACGACTATTTAAAATATCGTAATAATTTTGCCTAATTAAACAACTAATTAGAACGAGATTATTTTTTTGTACTACAATACAAGAAAAATAAGCGCATAGCTAGCTACACAAACCTTTTTTTAAGAAGTAGGACGAAAAAAGAGCAAGTTTTGATAGTTGACTAATCATATCAGGTTACCTAAGTCATTGTAGGTATTCCAGTAGCTCCGTAATAGAAATTTCTGAAACTAAAATTTAGTCCTTAGATGATTCATCCAAACTCGCTCGAACACAAACCTCAAAAGGGGAACAAGCATCCACTAATAAATTTCCACGATACGGAACATTACCAGCATAATAAGCTTCGAATATTACAAAGTCATAAGCGTCATTAGTGAAAAAATTAAATCGATAAGATTTCCATTCATTATGACCGATAGCAACTGTATGACCTAATAGTTGAGCTCTTTGACATTCATCTGTACCACCCCAAAGTTTGAATTTTAGTGCTTTATTGTAACCGACATAACCACTGGAACGAGCCAATTTTACACTAAAAGTATAACATTCGTCCTTTTTTAATGGTTTTGATAATTTTTGTCCAATGTGTTCCCAAGTTCCATCTTCACGAGAAATTAAACCCAAAAAAGTATTTCCATGATAAGGTTCTTGATAAACGCCCCAGGGTCCAGGCAAAATATCCGGTGTCGAATAATTTCCGCAGGCAAACCAACCGTCAGGCACACGAGCGTCTTCCGGGACTCCTTCAAAAGAAGGATTATTTAATAAGATAGAGGAGTCGGGATTAAATGAAACTGCTAATAATCCCACGAATAAAAAAATAATTCTCATAATTTTATATCATTGTGTTATCGCTAATCGGGCTTTGTTTCTAAAAAAAATGTAATTTACACATTCTCGATTCATTCGGAAAAGGAATTTTTGTACTTTCGTCTTTTAGAATACATTTAAACTGTTTGCATTATTAATGTAAAGATTCTTTAATAGTTTCTATGAGCATCAAATAAGTTGATTTTTTTGTGACGGCAACTCTGCTATCGCAACAGTCTTAACCACTTTCGGTCGCTAAATTAGCCATTACAAACAAAAAATTTCAAAGAACCAATATAAAGATTGAGTAATGTCTAAAAAGAACCAACTTTTTACCACTTTTCGAAAATATATTTATGCAATTATTAGTACCGCTCTAGTTTTACTAATTATTGGCTTATATGGTGTGCTATTACTTTTTGGGCGTGAAGCAGTCAATTCTGTGAAAGAAAACTTAGAAGTAATCGTCGAGTTAACTGCGACTTCAACCGAAGCAGAACATACTTTTATCCAAAATCTTATCAAAAATCAAATTTACACAAAGCCCGAAACTGTTCAATTTATTTCTAAAGAAGAAGGTTTAAAAAAATTAGAAAAACAGTTTGGTGATGACTTAATTAATTTTGACTTTGATAATCCACTTTTTGATTTAATTACATTTAATCTAACGGGAAATTACGCTCAATCAGACAGTTTAAAAGCTATAAAATTAAATCTTTTAGAGAATAATAACATTCAAGATATTCATTATCAAAATCTTATTGTTGCAGATATTGAACAAAACTCTAAAAAGATTGGATGGGTAATTTTAATCATTAGCAGTCTTTTATTAATAATTGCCGTTGTATTAATCAATAATACCGTTCGATTAGCTTTGAACGACAACCGTTTTATTATTAAAAATATGCAATACGTTGGAGCAACCGAAGGTTTCATTATCAAACCATATTTACAAAAAGCAATCTTAAATGCTTTTATCAGTTCTACTTTAGCCATAACTGCTATTTTGAGCATTATGTATTTTCTAAATCAACAAGTTCCCGACCTCTTTTCCAATACAATTTCGGCTGAAATATTATTTCTTTTTGCAATTGTTTTAATTATCAGCTTTGTGATCTCTATAACAAGTACATTCATTGCAGTCCGAAGGTTTTTGAGAAAATCAACCGATAAATTATATTAATGAATTAAAAGTTGATCACCTAATACCTTACTCACATTCAATATCAAATCTCAATTGAAACCGTCATACCGACTTCGGATAATTTGGATACTTTAGAAGCTAGAACGCACGAGTTTACAATTGATTTATAAAATCCAACACCCGGAGTTTACTTTGAAAAATAAGTAACAAATAATCTATCCACTCCCTTATGTCAATCTCGATAAACGGACGATTATTTACAAAGCAAATTCTAATAGAATAGCTTTTCCTCTCGCAAATTTCGCAGATAACACATATTTTTCATTCTAAATATTCCTAAACGCAATACTTAAAAAGATAATTAAACAGTCCTTTCAGTAAAAGTTGGACTATTTTTTTTGTTTTTAGGTTCAATCAAAGTATTGCGGAACGCAATTTTTTTGAATAAAAAATCTATAGAAGGCATTTTTTTATTACAACAATATCGTATTTTTGCCACATGGATTTAATCACTTTTATTGATTATACTGGTACTCTAGTTTTTGCGATAAGCGGTGTGTTAGCAGGCGTTGACCGAAAATTTGATTTATTTGGCGTTTTTATATTAGGTTTTGTAACAGCTGTTGGCGGCGGAACACTTCGAGATTTATTGATAGGAAGTACACCTGTCAGTTGGATGCAAAATGAAGTTTACATTTATAT
>CAWVWD010000545.1:0-3479 GCA_963933585.1 uncultured Saprospiraceae bacterium | reverse complement strand
GTTTTAAAAACCGACACGGTTTAACTGTCAAGGATTTCTGAACGAATGCACTAGTTACCTTTTGTGACGTAACCGAAATTTATTATAAGTATTTGAAATAATATTTTAGCGTGATATTTTAGCTTTTAAAGTCCACTTCTTTGATTTTTTTGCCTGATGTCTGAGCGTAGCGAGTTTCAGTCTTTTTAGCTTTTTTAATACTTTCAACCGTTAAAAAATCAATTAAGCCTTGATTTGCTTGTCCCGAAACCTCGTGAATTGCTTCTTTTTATTAAAAAAAGAATACTAATTTGAATCACAAAATATTGTATTGTTTCAATGAGATTGCAATACAAACACAAAATAATATTTTAAATAATATTTTTGTGCAAAATAATTAGATACGTTTGCCCTTATCTTTAATTGCCCTAACCGTTTCAAGACTTTATGGTAACGGAAGACAGCCGCTACGGGCAAAAACGGGTAAACAACCAACTTTATTTATGTATAATAATTTTCTCTACCAAACTGAACCTTTCACTTTGGTATTTCAAAATATAAATGCCCTCGCTCAAATTACCTAAATTGAGTTCAATCGCTTTACTATTCCCTTCAACTTTATAATTTTGCATCAATTGTCCTGCGGTATTAAAAATAGAAATAATTGCTGGGTTTTCATTCACTTCATCAAACCAAATCGTGCGTTTATCCACAACCAAATTTGGATACACCCGATATGTTTGAAAGTTTCTTCTATCTGTTTTAAAATTCCAAATTTCTGACCAATGCAGCATGCCTTCGGTATCTATTTGTCCGACTCGCCAATAATATTTTTCGTTATTTTCTAATCCCAACATGCCGAAACTATTCATGGAAATATTCGGAAAGTCTAAGAAAACTATGCTAAAATCAGCGACTTTTGAAAATTGTAATCGGTACACTTCGGCACAAATTTCAGCTTCCCATCACATCTGAAAAATAGTTGGTGAAAAATCGGAAGTAATTTTCAATAAATCATTTAGATTCGATATTGTCCATTCGATATTGATATTGCCGTTATTTTCATTGACATTCATATCAAGAATCATATCGGTGAAACTCAAAAATTGCATGGCAAAACCTTCTGCGTGTATCTGTACTGAATTAGCTATTTCTTGATATTCACTCGCATTTACCACTATTCTTGACATAAGAACCGTTAAGACATAAAAACTCAGAATTGATACTTATCTTAATTGGTTTTACCTGTTTTTTTTTAAAATGGTAAGAAATAAATTTATAAATAATTCAAGAAAGATAACTCCACCTAAGTTATAGACGAAATCTGCTATACTCACTAAAACAGCATAGCCAAAGTTCTTTAATTCTTATCTAATTCCTACTAAGCCCTAAAGGCATATTTTTATCATAATTACCCCTAATTATGGGGTTTTGTTTACTGTGTGTAGAGGAAACGACATTCACATAGACGTACTCAAAAAGTTCTTCCACCGTTATGATTTCGTCACTATTTCGGTTTGCACCTCCATTTAGACCCTTGATAAGGTAATAACTAAAAACACCCTGATGTAAGACTTTGGACTCGATCGAAGCTTCTTGTTCTTTTGAGGATAAGAGCAATAAAGTACCTCCTTTTGTATTTTCAAAGGCATCGTATAATACGTCTAAGTTATAATCTTGCTCGCCACCTTTAGTCGAAAAACTACCTGTATAACAAGCATCCGCAATAACAATTTTTGATTTTGCAAGACTATTCTCCATGATTTCAAGCACTTCTTTATGCTTTAAAACTTGTGTATTTCCATCATAATCGGAAGGGAGAAATGCACCATTAATTCCATGTCCTGAAAAATAAAATAATATAATATCGTTAGAAGTCGCTTGTTCGCTAACCTTACGCAAATTACTTTTTATTTTTTCTAACGTCGCCATTTCATCAATTAAAATAGTAAGATTATCATCTCTCAAAGCTCCTCCTTTTGGACTTCTAAAAAAGGAATGCATCAAATAAGCATCATCATCAGAATATTTTAAACTTATTATTGCGGTATATCGAGATACCCCCACAATCACCGCATAAATATTTGGTTTTTCTTCTTTTTCAGTATAGTCAAGAGATTTACCTTCTTGTGGATTGTTTTTTTGTAAAACCCCATTTTTCCAATAACCATCAATCACGCCTCCGTCATGAGAATAATGAATACCCACTCCATCAAAAGCATGGTTTTTCCAATTTCCAGCATATATTTCACCGTCGGGAAAGTAGCAAATACCGTAACCATTTGTCTTTCCATCTTTGAATTTACCTTCATATCGAGTTAAATTAGAATAAATATATATACCAAGACCTTCATCACAATTGCCAGCTATACAGCCGAATTCTTGATTTTCACGACTTCCCTCATACACCGCATTATTCCAGAATCCCTGCGTGATGACACCCAATTTAAACGAAGTCCCAAAGCCATTCCTTTTATTATTTTCCCATTCACCAATATATTTTTGTCCATCAGGATAATAACAAATGACGTAGTCGTTGACAGTATTATTACTGAATCTTCCGTAGATTCTACGACCATCAGCATAAATATATGAACCAAACCCATTATCACAATTACCTGTTACACATCCTTCAGATATTTTAGTTGATTCTCCTAATAAATTGTCTTTCCATATACCAGATACTATAGGATTATCATGAAGAAAAACTTGCCCAAATCCGTGTCTCCTATCGTACTTCCAATCACCTACATATTTTGTATTCGTAGAAGTATAAAACACCCCATGACCACTCCTTTTCCCCTCCTTAAATTCTCCGATATAAGATTGCCCATTAGGATTAACTTGTATGCCGTAACCATTGACACAATCCCCTGACTGACAGGTTTTTGAATCGACTTTATTATTTATAAAGGTCATTAATACTACAATAATTAATACTGATTTCATTCTGCGTATATTTAGTTTATTAATCATTATTTTTATGAGATAAAAGAGAACTTATAAGTAAAAAAGAGAGTAAAAAATACAGCATAAATCTATCGCTTTCAACTCCTTAAGTAAGTTCGTTTTCTTAGTGGATAATGCATCAAAAAAAGTGATTCTTTATGATTTTACGTGATATTGAAAATACTTAAGAATAAAGCAGTAAAGCGACATAATTCATTAGCCACCTTTTTCTGTTCGTATTACTAATTAGACTTTATTCTAAAATAATATCCCACATTTTAAGAACATATACTAAGTATTTTAACTATTTAAAGAGAAATGCTCTTATTTGTTAAACTGCTTTAATAAATAAGAGCATTTCCTGTTCCCTTAGTGCTATCCCATTCACTTATTAAAATTAGTGGAAAGTAGTCTCTTACTTTTTGAAGTGCAATTCTCCTTTCGGATAATTTATTCTACAAACTACATCACATGTACCCATACATTTGGGGGATATATCCCCGACATTTGGGGTCTTATCCCCGACATTTGGGGAATTTTGATATAATTTG
>CAWVWD010000544.1:0-3489 GCA_963933585.1 uncultured Saprospiraceae bacterium | reverse complement strand
GGAATTTATAAAAGATCCTCTTAATTAATATACACCTCTGTATATACCTACATTGTAAATATATTCATCTGTATCAAAAAATGGAAGAAGCCGTTTCCGTCGTAAACCATTCCAAAAAATTCATTCCACGATAAGAATTTCCTTTTTCATTCAACCTCGGACTCCAAACGACGATACAATATTTCTTAGGATGAATTGCCACAATTCCGCCGCCGACACCACTTTTTCCTGGTAAACCAACTTTATACGAAAAGTCTCCAGCTTCGTCATAGAAACCACAAGTTTGCATAATCGCATTCATTCGTTTGGTTCTACTTTTAGTTAGAATCTGTTCGCCAGTAATCGTATGTTCTCCATGGTTTGCCAAAAATAAAAAGGTATTTGCCAATTCGTTACACGTCATTTTGATAGAACATAGATTGAAATAAAAGTCCAAAACATCCTCAATATCATTATGAATATTTCCAAAGTCTTTCATCAAATTTATCAAAGCCGCATTACGAAAACCTGTAGATTTTTCGGATTTCACAATCGTCTCATCGAAGTTAAGGTTTGAATTTTGAGCTAAATTTCGAATAAAATCTAACAATTCTTTTTTAGGATTATCAAAAAGACTAATCAAAATATCACAAATTACAATCGCTCCAGCATTTATAAATGGATTTCGAGGAATTCCCTTTTCGTATTCCAATTGCACCAAAGAATTAAAAGGAGTTCCCGACGGTTCAACTCCTACCCTTTCCCACAGTTCGCCACCTTTAGCATTATACGCTAAAGTCAATGCTAAAACTTTCGCAATACTCTGAATAGAAAATGAAATTTCGCTGTCGCCAATAGCATATTGTTTATTTTTGATCGTCGCTAAATGAACACCAAAATGATTCGGATTTACATTACCCAGTTCCGGAATATAAGCCGCCACATTCCCTATATTCTCGATATTCGACATCATTTTATTGACTTTCTTTAAGCTTGTTTGGTAGTTCATTTTGAAGAAGTATAAACTATGAATTATAAACTATTTAATATTCCAATATTCATCCGAAGTAAGCCCACTTTACGCCATGCCCTCACTTTGAGTGAAAGTATAAAGCACCCGAGCGTCGAATAGTTTGTAATTCATCACTCATAAGGGCAAACACGCCAAATTATTTCGTTTTACGAATTGACTTAATTTATTATTTTGCTTTTATATTAAATTAGATTGTTAGCAAATAATATTTGGCGATTAAAAAATTCTGCTTCTTTTCCTCAATAAAAAAAAGCAAACCTGCCCGTTTGCACAGCAGGCAGGAATCAAGGCTTGATTAATTTCAGATACGGAAACAAGTTCAGCACAGGCTCTTGAAAGTATTGGGAAGGCTAAACAAACTGAAAATCGCTTCGCTCAAACACCAGTCTGTTCTTGACGCTTTTCCAATACTTTCAGCCTAAAATCAAAAATGCCAGTCCAAAAAATAATCCACAATCGGAATCATTATTTTGATGCGTCTGCCCTAGTCATTCATAATTACAATGGAATATTCCCATGCTTTTTCTTCGGCAAAGTCACCGCTTTATTTTCCAACATCGCAAATGATTTTATCAATTTACGGCGCGTATCTTTCGGATAAATCACCTCATCAATAAAGCCTCGTTGAGCCGCACGGTAAGGATTCGCAAATTTTTCAGCATATTCTGCTTCTTTTTCTGCCAACTTTTCCGTAGGATTTTCTGATTTCAAAATCTCTCTTCTAAAAATAATCTCACTCGCACCCTTTGCACCCATTACTGCAATTTCCGCCAAAGGCCAAGCAAAATTCATATCTGCTCCAATATGTTTAGAATTCATCACATCATACGCACCACCGTAAGCCTTACGAGTAATCACCGTCACTCTCGGCACCGTCGCTTCACTCAATGCGTATAATAATTTTGCACCGTTTGTAATAATTCCATTCCATTCTTGATCCGTTCCTGGCAAAAATCCTGGTACATCTACCAAGACTAATAACGGAATATTAAAACAATCACAAAAACGAGTAAATCGAGCTGCTTTTTTGGAACTTTCTACATCCAAAACGCCAGCTAAACACATCGGTTGATTCGCCACAATACCGATACTTCTACCAGCAAGTCTTGAGAAGCCAACGACGATATTTTCTGCATAATCTTTATGAATTTCCATAAAAGAATCTGCATCCACAATTCCTTCAATTACCTCCCGCATATCGTACGGCTGATTTGGATTTTCAGGGACAATCGTTTCCAAGACTTCCCGAACTTCGTTGCCCAATTCATAAGGCAATTTCACCGGTTTGTCCTCACAGTTTTGAGGCATATAGCTCAATAAATGTTTCACCTGTTCAATACAAGCAATATCATTCGGCGAGGTCAAATGCGTCACACCAGATTTGGTAGAATGTGCCGAAGCTCCACCTAATTCTTCAGAAGTGACTGTTTCATTTGTGACTGTTTTTACCACACTTGGACCAGTTACAAACATATAAGAAGTATTCTCCACCATCAATGTAAAATCCGTAATAGCCGGCGAATAAACTGCTCCACCAGCACAAGGACCCATAATTGCCGAAATCTGAGGAATTACCCCCGAAGCCATTACATTACGATAGAAAATATCCGCATAACCACCCAAAGATTTCACACCTTCTTGAATTCTTGCTCCACCAGAATCATTTAAACCAATCATCGGTGCCCCAGTTTTCATCGCCATATCCATCACTTTACAGATTTTCTCTGCATGTGTTTCCGACAATGCACCACCAAAAACCGTAAAATCTTGAGCAAAAACATACACCAGACGACCATTTACCGTCCCGTAACCTGTGACAACGCCATCGCCATAATATTGTTCCTTTTCCATTCCAAAGTCAGTCGTTCGGTGCGTCACCAAATTCCCAATTTCTTCAAAAGAACCATCGTCCATCAAAAAATGAACTCTTTCACGAGCCGTAAGTTTTCCTTTTGCATGTTGCTTATCAATTCTCGCTTGTCCACCGCCTAATTTACCTTCGGCAATTTTCTCTTCTAATATTTGAACTTTATCTTTCATTTGTTAGTGATTATAAAGGTCGGACGCTTTTGAAGCCTGTCTGACGGCGAGGCAGGCATCCGACCCTTTACTATAATTTACTCTTTTATCGTTTGACACAATTCCACCAAAACGCCATTTGCAGTTTTTGGATGAATAAAACAAACCAATTTATTATCCGCACCACGTTTGGGTGTTTCATTTAATAATCGGAAACCTTCCGCTTCCAACCGTTTCATTTCTGCATAAATATCTTCTACCTCAAAAGCAATATGATGAATGCCTTCCCCACGCTTGTCAATAAATTTCGCAATCGCACTATCAGGATTCGAGGCTTCCAATAGTTCGATTTTGCTATCGCCCGTCTGAAAAAATGACGTTTTTACACTTTCCGAAGCGACTTCTTCGACTTTGTAATGTGCCGTTCCCAACAATGCTTTGAATAGCTCATTACTGTC
>CAWVWD010000543.1:0-3494 GCA_963933585.1 uncultured Saprospiraceae bacterium | reverse complement strand
TCGACAAATTTTGATATAAAATCTACTCGACACTATTAACTTGACTTACTACTTATATAAAAATAAAAAAATAACGCTATTCGACTTCTAACACAAAGACACTATGATTTTATCATATTCGTAGGCCATTTTTTTTGATTTTCACTGCACTCATTACGAAATTATAGCATCGTAAGTATTCAGATATATTTACTCAAGCGTATAAAGGCAGAGGATAAAAGTAGAACTGTCAAAACCTTTATGCCTTTGCATCTATTAAACCTATGAACCGTTACAACTTTTCTTATCTTTGTGCCTTAATAAAAAGGAAGAAACAACTTGTCTAAAAATACTTTTTCCCCGAATAGAAAGTCACCATAAAAATCGGGGTAAATCGGGATGAACCACTTTTGTCCAATAACCTGCCCATTCGAATGGCAGGTTGATTTTATCATAAAATAAGTTTACTGAATCAAGTCCATCACAAGCTATAATATAGCTATATAAAGACTTCCACGGTTCAAACACTTGTTACTTATCAGGCATTTTAAAAATAAATATGTATTTATGAAGCAACTTATTTATTTTTCTTCACTTAATACAAAAAACAAATAGAATTATGAATACAGCAGTAAGAGCATTAAATCCAACAATCGTTTGGAATCATTTTTCGGATTTGAACGCCGTTCCGAGAGCATCTAAGAAAGAAGAGGAAGTGATTCAATTCATGGTCGATTTTGGGAATAACTTAGGATTAGAAACGATTACGGATGAAGTTGGTAACGTGATTATCCGAAAAAGAGCGACTAAAGGTTATGAAAATCGCAAAACAGTGACGCTTCAAAGTCACTTAGATATGGTTCACCAAAAGAATAATGATACAGATTTTGATTTTGGAACACAAGGAATCGAAATGTATGTGGAAGATGGCTGGGTGAAAGCAAAAGGCACGACACTTGGTGCAGATAATGGAATGGGTGTTGCCGCAATTATGTCGGTTTTGTCCAGTTCAGATTTACAACATGGCCCGATTGAGGCTTTATTTACAATTGATGAAGAAACTGGAATGACGGGAGCAAAAGGTTTGCAACCAAATATTCTAACCGGTGATTATTTAATCAATTTAGATTCAGAAGAAGAAGGCGAAATTTACATCGGTTGTGCTGGTGGAATTGATACTTCTGCGGAATATAATTATACGACAGAAATAGTTTCTAATACCGCATTTGAAACTAAAAAAATAACGATAAAAGGCCTAAAAGGGGGACATTCGGGTGCTGATATTCAGTTACAATTAGGTAACGCAAATGTCATTTTGACTCGTTTATTATGGGAAACCGGAAAAGCATGTGGTTTGCGTTTAGTCGATTTTGACGGTGGCGGATTGCGTAATGCAATTCCTAGAGAAGCTTTTGCCACGGTTAATATTCCGACTTCAGAATTAGCAAATTTTGACACTTTATTGAATGCTTTCGCGACGAAGTTAAAAGCAGAATATGTACATTCTGATAATAATTTAGATTTCGATTTGGAAACAGTTGATTTCGTGAAAACGGTATTGGCGAAAGCCGACCAAAATAAAATCGTTGCAGCACTTATCGCTTGTCCGAATGGCGTCCATAAAATGAGTGAAGCGGTGCCGGGATTAGTCGAAACGTCTAATAATTTGGCTCGTGTTTTAATCAAAGATAATACGTTCACGATGTACGCTTTGCAGCGTTCTTCTGTCGAAAGTTTGAAATGGGATATTGCTTGGAAAATAGCGGCTTGTTTTGAATTAATCGGTGCAAAAGTCGAACATTCAGGCGATTATCCAGGTTGGGAACCATTGGTAGATTCTAATATTAAAAATATCATGGAACGAACACATAAGGAGGTTTTCGGTTACGAAGCTCAAATTATGGCGATTCACGCTGGTTTGGAATGTGGTTTATTAGGTAAGCATTATCCAAAAATGGAAATGATTTCTGTAGGTCCAACGATTCATGGTGCACACTCTCCAGATGAACGTTGTAAGATTTCAACCGTTGAGAATTTCTGGAAATTCTTAGTGACGAGTTTGGCTGCGATTTAGTAATTTTCGGGTTTTCGTTTTGACGTGATTGAAACGCCGAAAACACCGAAAAAAACAACGATTTTAATGTTAAAAGCGGTATTCAAACAATTGTTTGAATACCGCTTTCTAGTCATACTATTCCGTTTTTTTGGCGAACATCAGCGTTCCAATCAAACCAAAACCAACGCCTTAATACTCAAAAGCAGAACCAAAGCAGAACCAATTTTCACGGATAAAAATCCGCAGAAATTTAAGGTGTTTTAGATTTTCTCTCTGACGAGATTCCCATCACGTCAGAGCATCAAACCCACAACCCATATTACTCCGACAATAACCGCAACAAAACGCCATTCGTCCAACCAAATCCATCTTGAACGGGATATTCGCCACCGCCAGTAGCCAAATCAATATCTACGACATTGTATTTTTCCAACATCTTTCCGGTCGATTTATAAACCTTCGTGTTTAAAGTGATCCAACGAGTTTTGATTTCATTCGCCAAATCATCATAGCCATAATTACGCAAACCTTGAATCGTAATCCATTGTAACGGTGCCCAACCATTTGGAGCGTCCCATTGTTGATCGGTTGTGAGTGTGGTCGAAATAACGCCTCCAGCTTTTAAGAAATCTTTTTTTATCAATGCTGCACATTTTTCAGCTTGCTCATCCGTTGCGATATTGAAAAATAAAGGATACATCGCAGCTAAAGAAAATACGTCTTTTTGTGTTTTACGACCGAAATCATAATCCATAAAAAAGCCTTTTTCTTCATTCCAAAAGTATTCTAAAATCAAGTTTTTACGAATCATCACTTTGCTATCGTATTGTCGTCTTTTTCCTGTATTTCCGGCTATTTTATTGGCTTTCGCCAATGTCATTTCTAGATTATATAACAAACAATTCAAATCTACCGGCAAAATTCCAGAAGCATGAATCGTAGATAAATCCATTGGATTTTCTAACCAACGACTACTAAAGTCCCAACCAGATTCACAGGCAGTCCGCAAATCTCGAAATATTTGATTGGCTTCTCTATCCGTTCCTTCCGCTGTTTCCAAATCATTAGTATACATCTCTGGACGGGGCGAATCGAAATTATCCCAATAACGATTCAGGACATCCCCTTTCACCCGAACAACTCGACTCAATGCCGTTTTGTTTCGAGATAAATCATGCTGTTCGTTCATCCAAAATGCATATTCCTTCTCTAAATATGGCAAATATTCCACATAGATTTTATCGCCCAATTGTTCTGCCAAAAGACTAACCATCAAAGCGAAAAAAGGCGGCTGTGAACGACCGATAAAATAGGTTCGATTACCATTCGGAATAAAACCAACTTCATCAATCAAGTAGGCAAAATTCTTTACCATTCCTTCTATTAAATCGTTGCGTTTGCTGATTTGTAATCCCAACATCGTGAAGTAAGAATCCCAATAATAAATCTCATTAAATCG
>CAWVWD010000542.1:0-3495 GCA_963933585.1 uncultured Saprospiraceae bacterium | reverse complement strand
TAAACGTTAACGATTGAATGTAACACCTGAAAACTAATCAATCAAATGTTTTAATTCAGAATAATCATTGTGGTTAGCAATTAGCTTATCAAAAGCAGTTTGAAAATTAGAGCCTTGTTTCTTAGAAAAGTGTTCATTGAGAATGGCATACTTTTCTTCTGTGTTAGAAAAAATTCCATAGCCATTTGGTGTCTTTTCGATTTTCGTAATATGCTCCCATTTGATAATATTGCTTTGGTAAGATAGCTGAATTTGTTCGATATCATTGAAACTGACGTAGTTTTTGATATTGGCAATTGCAATTAAAAAAAATGAAAAAGCAGCAGCATAACGAATATTATCAAAGCTATTATCTGGGCGTTCGATACTCAGGTAAACCAAGAAGGTAACTAAACCAAAATAGAAAACAGTATTCCACCATTTTAGCGTTTTGGTGAAAAATAGTTTTTGATTGTGATAAGCAATATATGTTTTTAAAATATATAAAATAATCCAAAATAAACCAACGCTAATATAAATCTGAAGCCACATAACTGGTAAAGAAGTACTGTGTAAATAAGCTTGAACCAAGCAAATAACTAAAGCTAAAATAGTAGTAATACCAACACTTTGTTCTAATTTTTGAAGATTCATTGTTTGTTTTTTATATAAATTTCCTTACAAAGTATTAAAAAAAATCATATTTCAGATAAAAATGTGGATTATTCACAATGCTTCAATATCGTCAAAAAATGGTTTACTTTTGCACATCGGAAAAGTTTTAATCTTTTAAGGTTCTAAAAGGAAAATGTGCGCTAATAATATTTAATGAAAAATCTGCCACCTAGATCAATTTCTTGAAATATTAATATATACTCCCTTAAGCCTAAATAATAAAAAAGGATAACTATGGAAAAATATGTATGTATTCATGGACATTATTACCAACCTCCTCGTGAGAACCCTTGGTTAGAAGTGATTGAATATCAAGATTCTGCACATCCTTTCCATGATTGGAATGAGCGAATTAATGTAGAATGTTACGCTCCAAATGCGTCTTCTCGTATATTAAATGATGACGGATTAATTAAAAAAATCGTCAATAATTATGCAAAGATTAGCTTCAATATGGGAGCGACTTTGTTATCTTGGTTAGAAGATAAAGATCCGGAAACTTACCAAAAAATATTGGACGCAGATAAGGAAAGTATGAATTACTTTTCGGGTCACGGTTCAGCGATTGCACAGGCTTATTCTCATTTGATTATGCCATTGGCAAGCGATAGAGATAAACGAACTCAAGTTCGTTGGGGAATTGATGATTTTAAACATCGCTTTAAGAGAATGCCAGAAGGAATGTGGTTGGCAGAAACGGCTGTGGATACCGCAACTTTGGAAATATTGGCAGAGGAAGGTATCAAATATACGGTTCTCGCACCTCGACAGGCAAAAGCATTTCGGAAAGTTGGTGATAAAAATTGGGAATATTTACAACATGCAGCCGTTGATCCTCGCTTAGGGTATTGGTACAATTTACCGTCAGGAAAGAAGATTGCGTTGTTCTTTTATGATGGTCGAGTGGCTCAAGATGTGGCATTTAATAATTTATTATCAAATGGCGCATCGTTGGCAAATCGTATTTTGGAAACCATCGATTATCATACGGATGAACCACAATTAGCACACATCGCAACGGATGGAGAAAGTTATGGGCACCATCATCGCTATGGCGAAATGGCACTTTCGGCAGCTATCAAACATATTGATAGGCAAGAAAATGTGAAGCTGACGAACTATGGTGAGTTCTTAGAACTTTGTCCTCCGACACACGAAATTCAGATTTATGAAAATTCATCTTGGTCTTGTGTGCATGGGGTAGAACGTTGGCGTTCAAACTGTGGCTGTCACACAGGCGGAGGACCAGGTTGGCATCAGAAATGGCGTGCACCGCTTCGAGAAGCTTTGGACTGGTTGAGCGATGAATTAAATATGATTTATGAGCGAAAAGGTGCGATGTATTTTGAAAATCCTTGGGCTGTTCGAGATGCATTCATTGAAGTAATGTTGGATAGAAGTGAAGAGAATGTGATTGCATTTTTGGAGAAAAACGCCATCAAGAAACCAACGCCAACGGATAGAACGGAGATGTTGCGATTGTTGGAATTACAACGTAATGCGACATTGATGTACACGAGTTGTGGCTGGTTTTTTAATGATGTTTCGGGAATCGAAACGTCGCAAATCTTGAAATATGCTTGTCGTTCGATTTATTACGCCCGTCAAGTCGCTGGAGTAGATTTGCAAGATATTTTTATCAAAAAATTAGAAGCAGCACCAAGTAATATTGCAAAGCATGGAAATGCTGGAGAAATATACAGAAAAGAGGTTTTACCAGCTCAAGTTGGTCTGGAAGGAACTGGAATGCATTTCGCTGTGGCATCACTTTTTGATAAGCAGCCGGAATCTTTGAAGATATTTAATTATACGGCTCAAAGTAAGAATTTTGAAATCTTAGAAGCTGGACGCCAAAAGTTAGCATTTGGTGAAACGATTGTGAAATCACATATTACACATTCTGAAAAGCGATTTTCGTTTGCAGTATTGTATCTCGGTCAACAACACATTATTGGTCATATCTCTTTGGATATGGATTCGGTAATTTTGGAAGAAATGAAAAATCGAGTTCGACCGAATTTTGAAAGTTCAAATATCGGTGAAGTGATTCGTATCATGCAACTGTACTTCGGACCTCAAAAATATTCGATTAATACATTATTCAAAGATGAAAAAATTCAAGTTTTGAATCAAATTTTGAATCAAAATTTAAATTCTGCAAGTGTGATGTTGCGGGGCATTTATAAGGATAATTATCATTTAATGAATACTTTATTACAGAATGATTTGCCTGTAACTTTGCAGTATAAAGAGATTGTTCAATATGTATTGAATGAAGATTTGGAAATATTTTTCAAACAAAAATCTTTGAAAGCAAGAGAAATCAAGCGAATTGTTTCAGAGTTCAAAAAGTGGGATGTGGAGATAGAAGATAGAAAGGCGATTCAGTTGGTGGCGAATAATAGTATTCTGGAAGCGATTACTCGCTTAAGAGGCGATTATTCTAATATTAAAAGAATGAAAAAGCTGAATACTATTTTTGAACAAATGGAACTATTACACTTGAGTCCTGCTCAAAGTTGGCGTTCTCAAAACGAATATTTTGTTATCGCAACAGATCCAATAGTTTATAATGAACATGTACACGACGAACTTTGGAGGATGACTTTCGAGCGGGTTGGAAAGAATTTAGGGATCGGAGCTGGAATTGAAGAGGTTTTTAAAAGTGCTACATTTTAGAGAATTACCAATGACCACTTATCGTCGTCTTAACGTAGGTGTATAAATAACTTAAAGAATAAAAAAAGCCTCGCTGTAAGGCGAGGCTTTTAAAAAATAAGGTTTATATTTTAATAAAGATTACAAGTTGTGACTAATTTTAATTGTGCATCTTATGATGAT
>CAWVWD010000541.1:0-3499 GCA_963933585.1 uncultured Saprospiraceae bacterium | reverse complement strand
TAGCGAAAAACTTTGTCAATTTCGATAAGATTATTGATAAAATAAAGGATGCAATTGCAGGAAATATTGATAATGACCATATTGATGATGGAACATTACGTCCAGTTTTCTTTTCACGAGATTTTGTGAAAGAGCATCATTTGGATAGATATGTAACTACTTTGCATGTTGATGTAAATATTGTAGAGCAAGATATATTGGATATTGAAGCCTTTAAAAAATGGCGACCGGATTACACGAATGCAGTTATGGTTACGAATCATGATGGTAAATATCTTTGTGGTCACGCTGTAGAAAAAATGTCTAAGCGTTACTATAATGTTGTAAATCCAGATTTGATGGTAGAAAAATACGGAGCAGATTGTTTCCGTATGTATGAGATGTTCTTAGGTCCGATTGAGCAATCAAAACCTTGGAATACCAACGGAATCGAAGGTGTTTCTAAGTTTTTACGTAAGTTCTGGGCGTTATTTTATAAAGACGAAGTCTTTACCGTAAGCGATGCTGAACCGACTAAAGCGGAATACAAAATTTTACACACCGCAATTAAGAAGATAACGGAAGATATTGAACGTTTTTCATTGAATACTTGTGTGAGTGCATTCATGGTTTTGGCGAATGACTTGAAAACTGCGAAGTGTAATAAGAAAGCGATTTTACAAGAATTCGTTATCTTAATTACGCCGTTTGCGCCATTTATCGCAGAAGAGTTGTGGCATCAGTTAGGAAATGAAGGAACGGTTGTGGATGCAGTATTTCCGGAATTGAATGAAGCTTATTTGAAAGAAGATAGTTTCACTTATCCGATTGCGATTAACGGAAAAATGCGTGATAAAATCGACTTGCCTGCGGATATGTCTAAAGCAGATGCAGAAGCGGCAGCATTGGCTTTACCAAAAATTCAAAAACACATCGAAGGTAAAACCATTCGTAAAGTGATTGTCGTGCCGAAACGGATGATTAATATTGTGGTGGCTTAGAGCGGTGGACACGGATTTGCACAGATTCCACGGATTATTATAAAAAAGCCGTCCCGAGTATTGGGACGGCTTTTTTGATTTTTTTATTCTAACAAAATTGTATAAGATAAAGTATTCGAACTAAATACCTGAACGGTATCTACATTCGTAATTACGTAAGTAAAACAATTGGGAGTTTGTGAAAATTCATGTGGCTTTTGAGGAGAAGTTCTAGCCGTCCTATTCCATGCTCTAATCCAAAAATCTCTGCTTAATTCTCTTCCATCACTTTGCAAAGTATCACTATTGATAATGATATATCCTGAAGTTTCATCATTTGCTAAAGCTCCTATTTCATTACCAAAAAAGTAAATATCTTTCAAATCAACTCCCGAACCATTATGAAAACGCACCCGTGTGTTTTCGGTACAAGGGTCAATAGGATCTTTGCAGCAACTGTAAATAGTTATGAACATTGCGATAAAAATTAGTGTTTTTTTCATGATGATTGTGTTTATTAAGCGGATTTATTAACAAAATAAATCCGCTTTTAAGTGATTAAGTTTATTTAAAAAATAATTTACTAAAAGTACTACCGTCATCGTATAAAATGTAACAGACATAACTACCATTAGGTAGTTTTTCTATGTTAAATTCCCCTACTTCTAATTGATTAATGATTTTATTGTCAATTAGCTGTCCTGATAAGGTATAGATTTTAATATTTTTAATCAATTTATCATTCACACTTTCTATTTTGATAGAATTAGGTGTGATTGCTACATTGGGTAAAAAATCATCTTCAGTATTATTTTTTGGTGTCAATTCATAGACAGGTGTTAAATCATTAGAAATATTAATCACACCAGGTGCTACACCTCTTCCATAAACAGAAAAATCACATTCCCCAATTTTTAAAATCACCTTGCTTCCTGCTTTAGCAATGAACCCCTCTTTCAGTACAATCTTATTTAAAGATTGTACTTCCATTTCAGTAGTAGGAGGGACTTCGAAGTTGTCTTGAATATCAATTTCAAATTGATAAAAGAATGTTTCAGGCGTATGTGTCGTATTTGAAACAGTATAATTATCCATTGTAGCTAATTCATTTTCCGCAAAAAAGACACCTAAAGAACGACTATCTGTAATTGAATTTGGATTAATTGAAGGTAACACAACATTGTTAAAAGTATATGTACCGTCATATCTTGGCATATTTGTTTTGACATAAGTTGATGTTGTATTAGGTTTATCTTCCCAGTCTTGCCATAACTTATCTACCATACCATGATGTAGATAAAAAATGGGGTCTTTAGGAGATTCTCCACTACTCATTACGCCATTAACCCCACCAACCCAAGTATGTCCACGAGTGTGAACTGGACCTGATTCTACAGCGTCTACATAGGTTAGCCAGTTAGTAATGGCTTGAACATTATCAACTTGTGCTTGAGTAGGCAAAGGAGAACCAGAACCTAAATTTCTACCAAGCCCCCAATTAGCATCGAACCAACCTAAAAAATCATTATCCCAAAGTGCACTTGAGGTTGAATTATCTGTCGTCCAATCCCAATAAGGAATACTAATACAAGGGCAGTGTTTTTGCATTTCCTGCTCCAATTCAAAAATCATAAATCGATGCCAAGCAAAAAAAACATCATCATTGGGGTTATTATCACGAACATTAAAATGAATGGCACGAAAATTACGTTCATGAAAATCTCCCAAGTCATTTATCAAATCCGTTTTTAATTTGAATAGCTTGACTAAGGCATCTTTTTCATCTTCAGTCATATCACGATAATCCTTACGAATACTTTGATTGAAGGAGGTAAGTGGTAAGCAAATCATTAGCACTATTATATAGATTGAATATTTCATTATAAAGAATTTTAAGATTGAAAAAATACCATGAAACCCCTGTAAAAAGAGTTTCATGGCTAATACTTGTTAATTTTTCAATTTTTCAATTTCCAATTTCAACCGCTCAACTTCTGTCAATAGCTCAGTAACTTGTGCCGAATACTCGGCATTCTCTGCTTTTAAAGCCTTCATTTCCTTATTCATTTCAATCAAATGCAAGTAAATCTCTTCAATTTTTTCTTGTTGATTAACCGTTGCTTCGCCTAATTTTACCGTGCCGTTGAGGTCAACAGCGGAGGGCGTGTTTGGCAAGTGTCCATTCTTAGTAATAAAGGTTTCGACTTGTTCTAAAGGTAAAAGCGTATAATTTTCATCAAAAACATAATCCGCCCAACCTGTTCGTACAGCTACTTCTTCTGAAAGTGTTCCGCCTTTGATGAATAATAAATAATCATCACCATTAGCATTAATATCCGTATCTGTATTCCCCGTTCCAATAGAAATTTTACCATTAGTGATGAGAAATCAATAACCAGCACCAAAATACTTTTTCTTTTTCCCAATAACTTCACCAAAAAATAATTCCATAACTACGGCTATGCAATGATTTTTTGGCTCGTTCTTGAAAAAAATAAATACGTATTTTTGGCGCTACTTATTAATTTTTCATCACTTAC
>CAWVWD010000540.1:0-3510 GCA_963933585.1 uncultured Saprospiraceae bacterium | reverse complement strand
AACACACTTTACACCGACGAACCGACAGAACACGACACGATTAAGTTAGCCGACATTGTTAGCTACACGGATAGAGATGGCGTAATGTACTTTGATACGAATAAGACGAAACATTTACATGGATTTACGGGCGATAGTATTATGTTTTATTATGGTTATTTGTTTGATGTGGGGGAGCATAATGAGCTGAGGTTTGAACGTAAATCACTTTATAGACAAACAAGAGAAGTTACTACTTATTTTTACAGTCTTTATCACAAAGGCTATTTTTGTAAAAGAGTAGCTGCAAATTTTGGAGAAAAAGGGAAACAAATTTTTGAAGGTTCTTTTAGTAAATTTGACTTTGATATTGATACAAGTATTTCTGTAACTAAAGAAAAAGCGATTTTGATAGCTAAAGCTGCTATTCCCGAAAAAGAATATGCGTGGGAAAAGGAAGGTTGGGAAGCATTTGCTAATGCACCTAACCCCATACTAACGATACATGAAGTTGCAAATAACGAATATCGACTTACTTATACATTTTCATTAACGGTATTTCCATTTAAAATTTATGATTTCATAATTGACGCACAAACTGGTGAAATATTGAGGAAAAGAGATGCAAGTAACTATTGTAACGCTTGTCAAAATTGCAATAATGAAGTTACTCACAATAATGTTACCCCATTATACTATAATAATTTATTAGAATCGGTATGGATTAAACAATGTTCAACTGCTACGGGACAATGTAACAAACTTGAGCAAACAAATCATCACAGAATTATTATGTTTGACCATTTAGATTACAATATGCCTCCTCAAGAAGTTTGCTGGGAAACAGGAAATTCTTTACCTCATAATTCCTTATTATCAGCATATTGGGCAACAGAAACAACTTATGAATATTTTTCTTCTAATTTTAATTATCATGGTTATGATGGTACGAATACTGGTAGAACTGTTGTGAAAATGGTTGGACATCCAACGATTAGTGGTGCTTCCAATTTCTTTAATCCAGCTTCAACAGTTGGACAAGGTGTTACGGAAAACCTAACATTAACATTGACTGCTGGTGTTGCTCCAAATACTCATTCTACAAGCCTTGACGCAATTGGTCATGAAATTGCTCATGGAATAGATGCTAAATATTTAGGACTAAAAAACTTAAATGACTTTTCAGAGGGTAATATAATCTTAGAGGGCTTTTGTGATATACTGGGTATTGCCGTTGAAAGTACGAAAAAAGTGAATAATGATTGGCAGATTGGAAACGATTTTTATCCTAATGAAATTCGATATATGAACAACCCCAATAATTCTATTTTTAATGGTGTTGTTAAGCCACAACCTAAGATGTACAATGGTACTCATTGGATGAATCAGGCACAAGCACAAGCACAGTCCCAAGCATTAGGATTTTCAGGCAATGGTTCTAATTTATATATGCATCACAATAATGGAATTATGAATTATTGGTTCTATCTTTTAGTTGAAGGAGGAAGTGGCACTAATGATAATGGATTAGCCTATAATATATCGCCAATTAATACAAATACTAATAATAATCAAAGTAGTAATGCTTTGGAAAACGCAATTTATGTTGTATTTGAAACATTTACAGAAGAGTTTGGCAAAAATGACTATACAATCAAAGACTTCCAAAATTTAAGAAAAGCTACCATGAATGTAGCATTCGAAAAATACGGGTGTAACGTATGGAACACCGTCCGTCAAGCATGGGATGCAGTAGGCGTAACAGGCGGAACGTGCGAAATAGCCGTAAACATCACAACAACCTGTCCAAGTCCATCTACTTGTACCGCAAATATTACAACCTGTGGAGGTTCAGCAACAGGAACTCGAATCAAAATATCAGGTGGTGGCTTAACTGCACCTATCAAGATTAGTGCAACACAACATAATGAGACAAGTTTAGTTTGTGGAAATACTTATACAGTGGAAGTAACGGATAAAAATAATCCCGATGAATGTGTTATTATTAAAAATTTCACTTGCCAAGCCAGTACTACTGGTAGTATTAATTTACCGTCTCCATGTCCTCCTAATCTCGATATACAAATCGGTTCAAATATTATAAATGATTGTAATGATGAAAATGATCTTACACCACTTTTACCTGAAGGTACTTATACTTATAATTGGAGTAATGGTAGTACAACACAGAATCTTACGAATGTGCCTTCTGGAACTTATAGCTTAACCTTTACCGATGTTAGTAATGGTTGTAGTTATCAAGAGCGTTTTAATGTGACTGGGTTAGTGCCTTTAAATGTGTCAGGACAAATAATACACTCGGCTTGTAATAGTATGCCACCACCTCCACATCATCCACTTACCACGAATGATGGTTCTTCGATTAATATAACAGTAAGCGGTGGTTTATCTCCTTATACGTATAGTTGGTCAAATGGAGTAACTACTCAAAATGTAAGTAATTTAATACCTAATGGTTATACGGTAACTGTAACAGATGGGAATGGATGTACGAAGGTTCAAACATTTTCAATTGGTGCACCTGAGCCAAATCTGTTAAATGTTTCTATCTTTAATGCTTGTCCAATCGCTAACGACGGTGAAATCATTAATGTAACAATAGGTGGAACACCACCTTATTCTTATCAATGGAGTGGACCTGGTAATTCTCAAACGGTCGAAAGTCCGATAGACGTTGCTTCAGGAACGCATTATGTGACGGTAACAGATGCCAATGGTTGTACGGATATTGCAACTCGATTTGTAGCTCCTGCACCATCTACTTGGGTTTATGATTATGATAATTGTGAGAAAGTATATACTTGTCATGGGCAACAGATTATAGAGGATATGTTAGATTATGGAAATATTATAAACGTAAATAATGAAGATTGTACGGGTGAGATCGTTTGCTTAATACCAGGCGGTACGACTGAACCCATATCGGGTAATACTTCTTATTATGTAGATTTGGGATTTCTTAGTGACTTCCCTCATTGTGAAATTGATTGTTATATTAATGATGTATATCAAGGTAGTGGTGGTAATATGCCTTCAACCTTATCCTCATATATGCTTCCAAGTACCACTGTAAATGTCTTTTGTGATGGGAATTATTATGATGTTTATTGTGACGGACAATTCACAGGATATTACTGTGATGAAGAAGATATTGTTGTTACTATTTTAATCGGAATATATCCTGGTTGGGAACCGGATACTCCCTTACCAACAGATACGATACATTTAACGGGTCCTATGGCAAGAGTAACAAATGGTGGAAACCTTTCAGGTCTTGAAGATGATGAAATTAGTATATTTCCAAATCCTTTCGATGATTATATTAACCTCACTTTTGAAAGTAATTTTGAGATCGTAAATATAAAATTATTAAATATTATGGGACAAGAAGTTGAAAGCAAAATACTTCATATCAACAAAGGCACTCAAAATATACGAATGGATTTTGAACAGGAATTGGCACATGGAATTTATCTAATTCAATTAGAGTTTCCTGATGGCTCTATTTAT
>CAWVWD010000539.1:0-3524 GCA_963933585.1 uncultured Saprospiraceae bacterium | reverse complement strand
GAAGAAGAAGCACGACCTGATGAGATAGTACGTAAATGTGTTACATACCCGAACATCTGAGATAAAGGAACATCCGCTTTCACGATAATTGCACCTAACTTCTCTGCTTGCCCTTTAATCAATCCACGACGGCGATTTAAATCACCGATGATTCCACCTATATAATCTTCAGGTGTTGTCACTTCGATTTTCATGATTGGTTCTAAAATTTTCGGCCCACATTTAGCTGCAGCAGCTCTGAATCCTTCCTTTGCACATAATTCGAATGCAACCGGTTTTGAATCCACAGAGTGCATTGATCCATCAAATACACGAACTTTCATGCTATCAATATCATAACTTGCTAATACTCCATTCTCCATCATTGAACGGAAACCATCTCTAATCGGCTTGACATAATTCTTGTCAATAGCACCACCAACGATTCCCCACTCAAACTGTAATTTCTCTTTGCCATTCTTGAAATCTTCGCTTTCTAAGAATTCCTCATCGGCAGGGCCTAATGTGAATTCCATGTCTGCGAATAAACCAGAACCACCTGATTGTTTTTTCAAACGCTCACGATGAGAAACAGATTTTGTCAAAGCCTCTTTATAAGATACTTGTGGCTCACCTTGATTACACTCAACACCGAACTCACGCTTTAAACGATCAACGATAATTTCCAAGTGTAACTCACCCATACCACGGATGATAGTTTGACCAGTTTCCTCATTGTTTTCGACTTTGAATGTAGGATCTTCCTCCGCTAATTTAGATAAAGCAATTCCTAATTTGTCTAAGTCTTTTTGAGTCTTAGGCTCGATTGCTACACCAATTACTGGCTCAGGAAAGGTCATACTTTCTAAGACGATAGGCTTATCAGGATCACAGATTGTATCACCAGTTCTTAAATCCTTGAAACCAACTGCCGCCGCAATATCTCCAGCTTGTACACCGTCGATTTGTTCTTGCTTATTAGCATGCATCTGATATAGACGAGAAATACGCTCTTTTTTACCTGAACGAGTGTTCAAGATATAAGAACCAGAATCTAATTGACCAGAATAAACACGTAGGAATGCTAAGCGACCAACATATTTGTCTGTAGTGATTTTGAAAACTAATGCAGCAAAAGGCTCATCAGCGTCAGGTTGACGCATCTCTGGTTCTTCTGTATCAGGATTTGTACCTTCAATTCCATCAATATCTAAAGGTGATGGTAAAAAAGCACAAACTGCATCCAACATTGTTTGAACACCCTTATTTTTAAAGGCAGAACCACACATCATTGGAATAATTTTCATATCAACAATCGCCCCACGTAGTGCTGCGATTATTTCGTCTTCAGTAATTGAGTCCGGATCTTCAAAGAACTTCTCTAACAAAGCATCATCGTATTCTGCGATAGACTCGACTAACTTTTCACGATATTCTTCAACCGTATCAACTAAATCTTCTGGAATTTCAATTACTTGAAATGTCTTCCCCTCACTTTCGTCATCCCATACAATTGCCTGATTTTTGATTAAATCAACAACACCACGGAAATCATCTTCTGCACCGATTGGAATTTGCAAAGGAACAGGGTTTCCACCCAACATTTCCTTAACTTGCTTACAAACTTCTAAGAAATCTGCACCTTGTCTGTCCATTTTGTTAACGAACCCTAAACGAGGCACTTTATATCTATCTGCTTGTCTCCAAACTGTTTCTGATTGCGGTTCAACACCTGACACCGCACAGAATAAAGAAACAACACCGTCTAATACACGCAATGAGCGTTCAACTTCTACTGTAAAATCAACGTGTCCCGGAGTATCAATGATGTTAATTGCATAACTATCAGTTCTCCAATTCCAGTTTGTTTTTGTAGCGGCAGAAGTAATTGTGATACCACGTTCCTGCTCTTGAGCCATGTGATCCATGGTCGCTGCACCATCATGTACTTCACCGATTTTGTGTGTCAAACCCGTATAATAAAGAATCCGCTCGGTTGTTGTAGTTTTACCTGCATCAATATGAGCTGCGATTCCAATATTACGAGTATATCTTAAATCTGTCTTTATAGCTGCCATGATTATTAAAAATTATAAACTTGCTTTCAGAATTTTAATCTTTGAAAAAATTTAGACTCTAAAATGTGCAAATGCCTTGTTAGACTCTGCCATTTTGTGCGTGTCTTCCTTACGCTTAACTGAAGCTCCTTCGCTTTTAGCTGCTGCCATAAGTTCTGCTGCAAGCTTCTGGGCTATACCCTTACCACTACGCTTTCGCGAGAACTTAATTAACCATTTCATTGAAATTGAAATTTTGCGACTAGCACGGATTTCAGTCGGAATTTGGAAGGTTGCACCACCTATACGGCGGCTACGTACCTCAACTTGAGGCATTGCATTATTGATGGCTTTTTTCCACACCTCGTGTGGATTGTCGCCTGAGCGCTTCTCAATAATGTCCATAGCATCATAGAATGCTTGGAATGCAGTTGACTTTTTACCGTCAAGCATCATATTGTTCACGAAGCGTGTTACCATGGCGTCATTATAGCGTGAATCTGGAGTAATGACGCGCTTCTGTGGTTTTCTTTTTCTCATTTAAATTGAATGAGTTTTCGTTTAAACCTAAAATTATTTAAAATCAGAAATTGAACAAATAAAAATTTCAACTTCTTTTACTTTGCTGTGGGTTTATCGCTCTTTCGAGGATTAAACACTCCTTCAACTCCAATCTTTTACCGGAGTTTACTTCAACAAACAACTTTGCGGTTAAGCTAATTGTTTGGATCTAATAGCAATGGATTGACTACTAAGATTTAGGACGTTTTGCCCCGTACTTAGAACGTGATTGAGTACGACCGCTCACGCCTGCCGTATCTAGAGTACCACGAACGATAGTATACCGTACACCTGGTAAATCTTTTACACGACCACCTCTAATCAATACAATTGAGTGTTCTTGAAGGTTGTGACCTTCTCCTGGAATATAGGCGATAACCTCTAAGCCGTTACTTAAACGTACCTTAGCAACTTTACGAAGTGCTGAGTTCGGTTTTTTGGGAGTAGTCGTGTAAACACGAGTACAAACACCACGTTTCTGTGGACATTGTTCTAAAGCACGAGACTTGCTCAACTTTATAACTTGCTTTCTACCCTTCCGAACCAATTGGTTTATTGTAGGCATAATTAAAATCTAATTAATTAAAAGTTATCTTATTAATTTAATATTTCTGAGTACTACTTTCCTCAAAAAGCGATGCAAAGATAGAAAGATATTTCATAATAACCAAAGCATCTTTTTCTTTTATTTTCAAGGAGTTACCAATACTATCGAATCCGTTTACACTTTAAAACTACTTTTTGAGTATTTACAAGGGTTACAGCAATCAAATAAATCTCTCCGCCATCATTAATTTTCCATTTTTTTTTCAAATTAGCAACATTTTCAGGAAAATTTCGAGTTATCAAATTGGCTTTTCCTTGAGTTAAGTATTTCTGAATTTCCTTTTTCTGTGGCTTTAGAATCTTCTCCAATTCGAAAACTCT
>CAWVWD010000538.1:0-3525 GCA_963933585.1 uncultured Saprospiraceae bacterium | reverse complement strand
CAATACTATATTTTTTTATACCCAAAACAATGAATATATTTTTCAAAAGTTAACTAACTAAAACCATGCTTGTAGCAGTAATACTTACATTTATAATCGGTTATTTAGTAATCGTATTTGAGCATCCTTTACGCTTAGATAAAACAGTTCCTGCCTTATTAATGGGTGCTTTATGTTGGGCTTTCGTTTCATTAGGTCATATGGATGTGATGAATAGTAATCATGAAGTTGGTGAAATGGACAATGTTCTTTTACATCACATTGGTAAAGTAGCTGAAATTTTAATTTTCTTGATTGGTGCGATGACAATTGTCGAACTAATTGATTTACATAAAGGATTCGCCGTAATTACGAATAGAATCAAAACAACGAGTAAATTCAAAATGCTTGTTTTGGTGTGTATTTTGGCATTCTTCCTTTCTGCAACCTTAGATAATTTAGCGGCTACGATTGTATTAGTTTCTTTACTTCGCCGTTTAGTTCCAGAAAAAAAAGAAAGAATTTGGTTCGTAGGTATGGCAGTTATTGGTGCAAATGCAGGTGGAGCTTGGTCACCGATTGGTGATGTAACGACGACAATGCTTTGGATTGGCGATAAAGTAACTACGACGGGATTAGTTTCTCACTTAGTATTACCGTCTATCGTCTGTTTGGCGATACCAGTCGCCGTTGCCTACTTCTTACCGGCATTCAAAGGGACAATTACGTTGGCAGCACAAGACCTTGAGAAAGGCATGAAAGAAGAAAAAATATTGGGAAGTAAGCGTATGTTGGCTTTCGGCTTAGGTGGTTTAGTCTTCGTTCCTATCTTCAAAACGATTACACATTTACCCCCTTATGTTGGGATGATGTTAGCTTTAGGTGTTGTTTGGTTAGTTTCTGAATATATTCATCCACAGGAGGATTTCGAACGCAAAGAGAAATATTCAGCTCATAACGCACTTTCTCGTATTGAGATGTCAAGTATCTTATTTTTTCTCGGAATCTTAGTAGCCGTTTCGGCTTTAGAATCTGTAGCGATTCTTGATGCTTCAGGACATCAAGTAGGTTTGTTGAGTTACTTGGCAGGTTTATTAGACGCTGCTGTTCCGAATCAAAACCTCGTCGTCATGTTATTAGGAGTGCTTTCAGCAATTATTGATAACGTGCCTTTGGTCGCCGCTTCGATGGGAATGTACACTTTTGAAACAGATAATTTCATGTGGCATTTTATTGCATATTCAGCGGGAACAGGTGGAAGTATGTTAATTATTGGTTCTGCGGCAGGAGTTGCAGCGATGGGAATGGAAAAAATCGACTTTATTTGGTATTTGAAAAATATCAGTTGGTTGGCTGCTCTTGGCTTTATCGGTGGTGCGTTGACGTTCATTGCGATGCACGCAATTATGTAAAATTTTGAACGTTACAAACAAATAGAAAATGGTGAATCGTCTTATGATGGTTCACCATTTTTTTTATTAAATGGATATGATTTCTGACCGGCTACTTTCGCATCACGAACCATAAAAACAAAGGAAGTCCGCCATGTGGCAAACGATAAACGGTTTCATAAAGCCATTGATGTAAACTTTCTATGGGCATCATGACATCAAAGTTCGTAACGATTCGAGCGAAAGCCGTTGCAAATCCCCAAGCGATGCAGTACCAAATGGAAAATTTCCAAAGAAAAGGAAGAAATAAACCAATTGCTACCACGAAATCCAAAATACCCATAACGGTCAAAAGTGTGGCTGCTTCTTTATCATTAAAAGTAAATATATCTAAAACCATCTGAACGAAATTCCCGGGAACTGGATAATATCCAAATGCATATAAACCGTGACCAACGAACGTGAAAGCAATCGCTACTTTTAACCAAAACCGAAATGGGATTGTATTTTTACTTTTATAAATTGCAAGGATTAAAAATACTGGAGTTGACCATTGAATCGTATATTCGATAAGTTGACCAATTCTGTAAAACTGCTCTTTCCAATATAATAAGCTGAGTAGAAAAAGGAAAATCGAACCAATCCAGAATAACCATTTTATCCATCTTTTTTTAGTATCAATAAAGAAAACGAGAACGATTAAAATGAGATAAAAAACGCCAATCAGTTGCATCACAAATTCTTGTTGGTAAGCAATTTCGAAATTTGAAATATAACTTTCCCAGGTCATCCCAAACGCCCGAATAATTGGAGTCATCAGTCCTTCGTCCCAAAGTAAAGTTCGGAAGGGAACATCCCAAAAAAAGTGTTGCCAAGCACGACCAAGAAATACTAAAATTACGGATAACTTTAATATGATTATTTCAAGGTTTGTGAAATCTCGTTCGTGTTTTTTATAGAAAAATATAGTTTTCAATATTAGATTTTTTGGAAGGTTAATTTTTTTAGCAGCGGTTATCTTTAATGGCTGCATTTAGAGGCAAAAATAGCGAATAAATGTAGTTGTTACAAAAAAAGGCTTCCTGAATGGAAGCCTTAGCCGCTTTTTAATCCCTAAATGTATATGCCCTAAATTTTCAATAATCGTATTGTATTATACTTTGTGTAAATGTATTAGTCATTTTTGCCATCATCGAAGTCAGCGAAAGTTCTCATGCTTTTCTTCTTTACATTTTTGAATATAATGGATTCTGATTCTTTATCTCCTTCAATCATGATTTGATACGTCCCTTCCTCAAAATTAGAAATATCAACGCTAATAATATTTTTACCTGTTTGCAACGTTTGGGTCGCTGTATAAACTAAGTAATCTTCTAATTTATTGACATTATAAGTAACCGTAGAAGTATTTTTTACATCCATTGTTACTTCTACAATTCCGCCATCTTCAAGTGGAGTCATTGACGTAATGGTCAAATTATTTGTACCACTTTTATCAATTTTGATAATATTTGATAACGCAAGCGTTCCGTCATAATTGACTTGCTTTAGGCGATAATGAATTAACCCTTTATCAGCAGAAATATCTAAAAAACTATAAGATTGTTTATCTAATGTTGTTCCGTACGCTTCGACCGTTCCAATTGTTGTAAAGGTAAGGCCATCTGTTGAGCGTTCAATTACAAATTCTTTGTTGTCAACTTCTTCTGCCGTTTGCCATTTTAACATATTTCCAATATTGAAATCTTCGACATCGAATCCTATGACTTGAGTTTGTGAAGTAGCAGAGGCTGCAATACTTAAAACCAAAAATAAGATCGCTAAGGAAGTTTTTAAGGTTATATTGTTTATCAAGTCTTTCATGAAAAATTAGTTGTAGTGGAACAATAACAAACTTCAATAGTGTAGTTATATGTGAACAATTCTTTATATTAAAACACCAATTTAAGGTTCATATTAATAAAAAAATATATTGTTGTAATCTGTTTTGTGACGAAGTCTATCACTATATTTCATAAAAAAATAAATATATGTGAAGTACTATAAGTACTATATGTATAGATGTAACTATATCATTTTCAATAGTATAGATGCAATTTTATTCTAAAACGTTGCATTATAAATAATAATATGAGTTTGTTTGTTTGTAACAAAA
>CAWVWD010000537.1:0-3526 GCA_963933585.1 uncultured Saprospiraceae bacterium | reverse complement strand
GGCAAAGGCAGTGCCGTTTGCCCTACGAAATATCCAATATTACGTGGGTAGCCCAAAATTCCCTCATACACCATTCAGGAATATTTCTAATATCACTTTCCAAATCTATAAGCGCAACAACCACTTTATTTTCTTTAGCAATACGTTCATATCGGCGAGAAAGTGTGGTTTTTCCAACGCCACCTTGACCATGAATATTGAAAATATGATACAATTCATTATCAAAGTTATTTCGGAATACTTTTAATTGTTCCTCACGTCCAATGAAACCTTGTTTTTTCTGTGCGGCTAATTTCTCTCTGAGTGACCTGCGTGTTTTTGCCATTTCCTTATTTTTAGATTGGGAAAGATTAAGGAATAAATATAAGGAATGATTTATAAAGTTTGATTGGAAATAGAATTAAAATAAGACAATCGCAAGAATCGGTGTCGGTGTGCTGCACCTCAAAATTAAACCGGAATTATTTAATTCTACAGACGGAGTCGGTTCTCCGAACCTAATCTTGAATCAACAGGTTCGGAGAACCGATTCCGTTTGTAGAATTTCAATGTAGAAACATAAATTAAGGTACAGCGTACCGAAACCGTTTGTGAAATTCAATTTGAACATCATTTTTCACAAAAAAAACCTCAAACACATTCAACGGTGTTTGAGGTTTTCACTTTACGTAATTTCACTAAAAAACGGCCGATAAAGATAGCCGCTACTGGATATTTAATACTGATATTCATACGCTCCAATATCTGGCATTACCGCGTCCCGATTATTTTCATCTTTATCCATTATAATCGGATTATTCGCATTGTCATTGATAACGAAAGCCCTTTCCTCTACTGGCGAAAGCGTATCTGTGCGATAATCGTACCCATCAATATCCATAAAGAGCGGATCTGAATTAATCACACATTCGTTGCAATTATCAAAAACGTTACTATTATCCGGTTCGGCTTGATCTAATTTTATCGCACAATGGTCGAGCGTAAAATTAAAATTCCCGGATACTGTCCTATCAAAAGTCGAAATTTCATTCGCACGAGTTCCGTAGATAACGCAGTTTTGAAAAAGTGCATTGAGCGGATATTCATCGAAACTATTACAGAATTCATCAAAGCACAACACATTCGTCATTCGCAACGCTGGTGAAGAATGGGAAATACTTGAAGCAGAAGCCATTGTGGTTATCGTGCAATAGTTAAATTCATAATTTCCGCCGTATTCCAATTGCACATTATTACCACCATTACTACTGAAAAAAGTACAATTTTCTGCGTAAATAGAAGCATGAACACCGATAATATTACTACTATTGGTGTTGTGAATCGTAGAATTTTTAATGGTTAAATCTGCTGCGGAATCGACTCGAACGCCGACAATAGAATTCCGAATCGTGGTATGTGTAATCGTGTTTCCCGTAGAATTTTGAGCAATCAGAATTCCTGCCCATTGTCCAGGTTCGTCATCATAAAACGGTTCTAATCTATCCCCTCGAATCACGACAGGATTATCTTTTGTGCCATTAGAAGTCAGTTTACCATTTGCACCAATATAAATTAATCCATCGGAATACGGACTGCCTTGATTCACCAATCCACCATGAATATAAACTCGGCAACCTTCCGGTAATACCAATTCACAGCTATCTATTACCAAAATACCATAAATGACATAAGGCTTTTCATCATCAAAAACTAAATCGGCTGTACAACCAGAAATAAAACCTTTTCCGCCAATATAATTCGCATTTTGTCCCCAAGCTTCGAGCGTTATTTCTTGCTGGTTGCCATTCGTTTCAAAACGAATTTTATCCGTGATTACATAAGGATTACTCAAGTCATTTGGATCCACCGTTACTTCCGCAAAAATATAAATACTATCATTGGGAGGAACCGTAATATCCGTAGAAATATTTCCTGTTGTTCCGTCAATGTTCAACCGAAACGCATCTCCTGCTATTCCCGCCAATTCAATTTTGCTAATATTTACCGTTTCGTTATTTCGATTATAAATCTTGAACCTTTGGGTCGCAGAACCAACATTTGTAAAAACGGTATCAAATGTCAAAGTATCTAATGAGAATTCTAACATCGCATCTGGATCATTCAAAATATTATCGTTTGAACACGATTGAACGATTATTGACAGGATACTCAAAATGGTAATTATATAACTTATTCTCTTTATCATTCTATATTTTTTTTACTTTTTTAATTCCATAAATTTAACCTCAAATTTACACACAATTTCAAAATTCAAACAAAAAAGTACGTGGCAGAATTTTTATTGTTAAAACGATATTTTAAGAACGTATAACCATTCTAAAAAGTCGTCAAAAGTAAGGAAAAAAATACTGCTTGATGGATTCTTATTGAGAAGATTCACCCATAAGACCGTCATACCGACGTAGGTCGGCATGACGGTCTTTATTATATTTTTTATTTTTTCATCAAAAAAAAGGGTTGGAACAATGTCCAACCCTTTCTGATAATTTGCTTCAATTTTGTTGAGCTACAAGTAATATGCAAATTCAACATCATACAAACGAAGCTATTTTAGATTTTAGTATTTAAATATTAGATAATCTAAAAGCAAAGCGGCCTAATGTCTAAAATCTAAACATTAAGGAAACAAACGACCGTAACGACGAGGGAACGGAATCGTTTCTCGAACATGATCCAAATCACAAATCCAACGGACCAAACGCTCCAAACCTAAACCGAAACCGGAATGCGGTACAGAACCGTAACTGCGTAAATCCAAATACCAAGAAAAGTCTTTTGGATCCAATTCGTGTTCATCAATTTTCTTTAATAGAATATCAATACTCGTTTCTCGCTCAGAACCACCAACGATTTCACCGTAACCTTCTGGTGCTAATAAATCAACCCCTTTTACGTGAAGTGGATCGCCTTCTACTTCTTTCATGTAGAACGCTTTAATTTTCGTTGGCCAATTATAAACCATTACCGGCGCATCAAAAACTCGTGTCAAAACAGTTTCGTCAGAACCACCAAAATCTTCACCATCAGCGAAATTTTTCGCAGATTCTATCCATTGTGGAATATTACGAACCTGTTCTTCGTAAGTTTTAATATCATTTTTCAAACTATCAATTTGGCTTTGTAAATGGTTGCGTTTACCTTTCTTCACCCCGCCTTTAATAATTTTTTCATTTTCTGCAATCTGAGTTTCTGCCGCTACGATTCCATCTTTTGCAGCTTGCAAATCTTCCTCTTGTAACGTAATCGCATTGCGACCATTCACCTCTAATTCTCCCCGTAAAATTTGGATAGAATCTTCATAAGTAACCCGAGGAAATGCTTCATTCACGTTTGCCAATTTCGAAACGTCACGTCCCAAAACTTCCAACTCATGTTTGGCCTTTTCCAACACACTATTTACCACCGAACGAACAAAATTCTCAATTAAATCTAATACTGAGTCTTTTTGTAACAACTCATCCCAAAGATAATGAGTCATATGACCTTTATCATTAACAGGATTATCAATACCCTTATTAAATGGTAA